>JALRDR010000083.1 GCA_023262145.1 Planctomycetaceae bacterium
GGCATAGGCCAGTGTCGCCGCCGTTGGTTCGTTGATGATGTCCACAACGTTCAGGCCGGCGATTCTGCCTGCGTCCTGAGTGGCCTTGCGGCGGACATCGTTGAAGTAATAAGGAACTGTGATGACTGCATTCGCGATCGGTCCGATTACCTTTTCTGCATCCTGCTTCATTTTCTTCAGGATCAGCGCGGAGATGAATTCGGGGCTGAGTTTCTTGTTCTGGTAGATGGTGTAAAAGTCCTTGTTGCCCATCTCTCGTTTGATCGCTTCCACGATCGATTGCGGATCCGCAATGGCAATCCGCTCAAAGGTTGGCCCAACAACAACTTTCTCTTCATCCAGCAGAACCACCGACGGCGTAATCGCATGCCCGTCAGGATTCCTGATCACGTATGGTTCGCCGTCGTCATTGAGCGCTGCAATAGCACTGTATGTTGTTCCCAGATCGATCCCTACGGTAGCACCTTCTACAAACTTCATCTCGATCCTCAGCCTTCTGAAATCATACGGTGCAGGCAAGTGTTGCTGTCACCAGAGGTAATGTGCAGATCACACTGTGGAGGAACGAATGTTCCTGTATTCCCAGGTTGTGAAGAATCGAAGTGGAATTCGATTCTGCAGGAAGTGGTATCGGCAGAAGCCGCGTCGCTGCTGGATAGTGTGCCAGATTGTGCGGATGCTGACAATCAATACGCCGTTGTGAAGCAGGAAAAGAATGGGGGCAGAAGTCATACGCGACGTTTCCTGCTGCAGCACCGTACTCCTGTTCTCAGGCGACTATGAGCGATCAGCAGCCTCGCCCAAAGCCAGGCATGGTCAACCCCTGCCCTGCATCACCGATCCTGAGATGTTTTGTTTCATGGTGGGGAGAGCGTTTTCAGGTCGTTAAACTCTTTCTATCCTGCGCATTCAGGAAATACTGAACCTGCCTCAGGAGCGACGCCGGACAACGCCTGTCCGGGCCTTTGCGTACAACCTGGTGCATTAATCTGCTCCGAGTGCATGGCAGCGTTTCCTGAAAGACGGCTTTTGACGATTGCCGCCGTTCTCCAGCACGTTGCGGGCCACCGTCAAAAGTACGTTGCTCCCCTGCCCTTCAGGTCCATGTCCCTTCAGGTCCATGTACTGCTTCATCACTCCCCGACTGCAGCAGTTCACAACGGAATCTCCGCCTGCGATCTTCCCGGAAAGTACTCCCAGCCCCATGAAGCAGCCTGCTGACGCCCCGCTTGCCTCCATTCCCGGTCTGCGGTTGACTGGAATTCTGCTGATTCTGGCAGCCGTTGTGCTCCTGTCTGCTGCTGGTTTTGCCGCCGATCCGGTGAAGCCCAATCTTATATTTATCCTGTCCGATGACCTTGGCTACGGTGAAGTCGGCTGTTACGGGCAGGAACTGATCCAGACCCCGCAACTGGATCGCATGGCCGCAGAGGGAATTCGCTTCACACACTTCTATGCCGGGGCCACCGTGTGCGCACCATCTCGCAGTGTGCTGATGACCGGACAACATCATGGGCATACGCGTGTTCGTGGCAACGCTGGCAGCGCCAATCCTCGGGCTCAGGCGCTCCTTCCGGACGACTTCACTGTGGCTGATCTGCTGCAACAGCACGGTTATCGCACTTCCCTTGTGGGC
>JALRDR010000085.1 GCA_023262145.1 Planctomycetaceae bacterium
CATTGCGACTGCTGTGAGCGGAGTTTATCGATTCCCGGGACGGTGCAGCACAATGACCGGCGGGAAAGCGTGCCATTCCATACATGGGAATTGTCGACCAGCAATTCATGCAACTGCCGGTTGATTACTGATCTTCCGGACAGACACAACGAAATTCTCAACACCAGCATTTCTGCCGACAATTCAGGAGCGGGTTTTGCAATTCGGCAGTGTCGATCTCTAATTCACACAGGCACTGGATTCTGGTTTTCTCAGGCAGCCGCATTCCCCGCGAACCCGGACTTCCCCGGCCTGAATCCCATGCACAGTATCCGGACCACAAGGTGTTACTGCTGCTTCCATCATCAACTCACCGGTACTTCGGCAAACGGGGGCCTTTGCGGCTGGCGATGGTCCGAGAAACTGAATACTCCGGCTCAGAGCGAGCGATCCTGTCTGTTGGCAGGACGCTGGCATCCGAATTTCCTCAATCAAAAAAGGTCATGTCCGAATCATGAAAGCACCCATTCGTGTGGCTGTTACCGGCGCTGCCGGTCAAATCGGGTACTCGCTCATCTTCCGTATTGCTTCCGGAGAAGTATTCGGACCGGATCAGCCAGTGATTCTGCATCTGGTGGAAGTTCCGCCGGTGCTTGCAGCACTGGACGGCGTGCACATGGAACTTGATGACTGTGCATTCCCGGCACTCGCGGGAGTTGTGAAGGCAGACAGTGATCATCTCGAAGATGGTTTCCGCGACTGCAACTGGGTGCTTTGCGTAGGCAGTGTTCCCCGCGGCAAGGGCATGGAACGTGGCGACCTGATTCGGGTCAACGGGCCCATCTTCACAAGTACAGGTCGGGCAATCGCCGCAGCAGCAGCACCTGACGTGCGAGTTGTCGTCGTGGGAAATCCCTGCAACACCAACTGCCTGATTGCCATGAACAATGCCCCCGGAGTTCCCGCTGAGCGATTCTATGCCATGACCATGCTGGATCAGAACCGTGCGGTGTCCCAGCTCGCCAACAAGGCTGGTGTGGAATCCGCAGCTGTCAGCAATCTTGCCATCTGGGGAAATCACTCCGCTACACAGTATCCCGACTTCTTTAACGCAAAGATCAATGGGCAGCCGGTGACGGAAGTCATCACCGATCACGAATGGCTGCACGGCGAGTTCATCAGTACCGTGCAGAAACGTGGTGCCGCGGTGATCGCAGCCCGCGGTGCTTCATCCGCAGCATCAGCTGCCAACGCATTGCTGGATACCGTCAAGGGAATCATCCGCCCCACACCGGCCGGAACCTGCTTCAGCGCTGCAATCTGCAGTGATGGCAGCTATGGCATCGACAAGGGCCTGATTGTGGGGCTTCCGCTTGTCAGTGATGGCAGCACAGTCTCCGTGGTCCCCGGATTTGCACACACCGAGTTTGCTCAGGAAAAGATTGACATCACCGTGGGTGAGCTGCGAGAAGAACGAGACTGCGTCAAGGACCTGCTCGGCTGACGCCGGCGTTCTGCAGTTCATGAGATCTGAGCGACAGGCAGTGTCCAGCGTGGATGTGCCTGTCGTTTTTTTTGCAGAGCAACGTCGCGCTCTCGGGCAGCGCATTGAAAATCGGGCTGCACAGGCAGTCCCCGCATGCGGTAGCCTTTCCGTTGTCTGTCCTCAGCCACTGCGCGACGGCAGGCAGGTGATCAGCTCCAGTCTCACAACTGCGAATGCTGTTTTCCGTTCCTGCAGATCCTTCACCGTCAGTCGTGAACAGCCGTCCCGTTCAATGCCGCAAACCAGCTCCGGATTACTGCTGTCAGGATCAGGTTGTGAGATATTCATTGCTAATACCTCAGTCTTCCGCAGCTCTTCGGGGGAACAGTGACTGCAAGTTGGTAGCCTGGACTTGAAACTCACGTGCAAATTCTGTCCTATTCTGCTGATGAAGCCCGACTGCACTGCACTGGGCTCATCGCAATGAGTCCATTTACAGAGGCCCGCTGGAGATCCCACCATGAATTCACTCAATCGAAGACGCTTCCTGAAAACCTCATCTGCTGGTGCAGCACTCGCTTTTGCTCCTGCCATCGGCAGAGCCGGTGTCTCCGCAAACGACAAGATGGGAGTCGCTGTTGTTGGGGTCAATGGCCGCGGCAGCAGCCACATTCAGGAGTTTCTTCGCGACGATCGAGTGGAGATTCGGGTGATCGTCGACGTTGATGAAGCAGTCGCCAATCAACGCTGCGATGACATCGAAAAGAAGCAGGGGACACGACCAACCCCGGTCGCAGACATGCGGCAGGCCTTCGACAGCAAGGACATCGACATTGTCAGCACAGCAACGCCGAACCACTGGCACGCGCTTACCGGTATCTGGGCTATGCAGGCCGGCAAGGATGCGTACATCGAAAAGCCGGTCTGCCACAATGTCTACGAAGGCACTGCGCTGATTGCTGCTGCCAGAAAGTATGGCCGGATGTGCCAGGTCGGCACTCAATGCCGTTCCAGTCAGGCAATCATCGACGCAGTAGCCTTTATTCGCTCCGGCGGAATCGGCGATGTCAGGTTTGCCCGCGGTCTGTGCTACAAACGCCGCAAGAGCATCGGTGCCCTTGGGAATTATGAGATTCCGTCGACCGTCAACTTCGATCTCTGGAGCGGTCCGGCATCCTATACGGATCCACGACTGACACGCTCTCGATTCCACTACGACTGGCACTGGCAGAGACACTATGGCAACGGAGATCTGGGCAATCAGGGGCCGCACCAGACTGATATTGCTCGCTGGGGCCTGGGCATCGACGCTCATCCGTCGCGCATTATCTCTTACGGTGGGCGTCTGGGCTATCGCGCCGAACGCAACGATGACTCCTATGTCGATGCCGGAGACACTGCCAACACAGAAGTCTCGATTTATGACTACGGGGACAAGTGCATCGTCTTCGAAACCCGCGGACTGGACGTTGCCGAAAGTGCCGACGAAGAACTCAACAAGCTCTTCAAAAGCACCAGCGGCAACAAAATCGGTGTCGTATTCTACGGAACAGAGGGCTACGTCGTTCAGGATTCCTACAGCCACTGCTATGTCTTTGACAAGGACATGAACGTCGTGCGGGAATTCAAGGGTGGCGGGGAGCACTTCATGAACTTTGTCTCCGCCTGCGAATCACGCAGGGTTGAAGACCTGAATGCCGACGTCCGGGAAGGTCATCTCTCCGCTGGCATCAGCCACCTCGGAAATATCTCCTACTATCTGGCAGAAAAGAATCTGCTCACTGTCGCTGATATTTCCGCAGAACTGGCAAAGATTCCATCTCTGGACGACAACGAAGCGACACTGCAGCGAACGGTGCAGCACCTGCAGAAGAGCGGTGTTGATCCGGATCGTGAAATGATGGCTCTCGGAGCACAGCTGGATTTTGATCCGGAGAAGGAAGTGTTCACCAACAATGATGCTGCCAATGCATTGCTGACTCGTGAGTATCGGGCTCCTTATATCTGCCCGCTTGCCGACAAAGTCTGACGACTGAGTGACTCTCAACTGAGCACTGCACCACCCTTCCGAAGCAGTTCGGAAGGGTTTTTTATGCCCCAGGCCTCTGCAGCAGAAGGATGCCCGCCGCAGCGGGATACTTTGGAAGATGCCGCCATCTGCTGCCGAATCAGCCCGCCAGCTGTACTCTGGTCAGAAATCCAGCCAGACACCGCCGCCGATCAGATTCTCATCGTCGTCAACAAAGGAATACTGCAGCGAGGGACCGTTGTAGTAATTCAAACCGACGCGCAAGTGCCGACCATTCTCGTCAGCCCGCCAGCCCCAGCCAGCACTCACGTTGATCCCAGCATTGCCATGCTGCTCTTCACGGAACTGGACATTGATCGCAGAAAACGGTGCACCATACTCCTGCGGACTGCGTTCCCCCGTCCACTCGCCTCCAAACTGGCACTCATTCGGACGTGCACCACCGCCAATCCCGAATGCGTAACCATATTCGCCATACAGCCTCCACTGATCATCCGGTTGATAGCTCAGCGCCACCAGCAACGAATCTCTGACGTAGTTCTGACGTGGATAGTTGGGATTCAGCAGCAGGAATTCGTCACCCAGATGACTGCTCAGATGTCGGTAACCGGTACGAACGGCAAGTCGTCCCGTTTTCCAGGTCCCCCACAATGCCACCAGATAGTCTGAGCCCTTCAGTTCTGCACTCTCTTCCACCGGCAGGATGCGGGCAAATACAGATCCATCAATGTCCAGCTGAAACTGCTCCGCGATGGAATCATCACCTTCGACTCTGACCAGCCCCACGCGTCCCCCGAGGACAGCGTCGCCATAGGTCTTATCGGATCGAGAATCACTCAGCCAGAGCATCTGCATTCGCGGCTCTTTGGGCCCTGCGAGATAGGTGCCAAACAACTGACTGCAGGGAAACAGCCGGACCCTGCGATTGTCCTCTGAAACAGAGCGATAGACTGCAGTGGAAACATCAGCATCGGCGTCCCTGATCACTCGGTCCGGCGGAACAGTACTGCTGAATTCTGACAGCCAGCTGCCGACCGGCTGGCAAGTGAACAAATTCACACACTGCCCATCTGAACACTCCAACTGCAAATTGACTTCCTGCCGATCAGCAGCCATTGCGCAACTGGTCTGCAGCAGGCAGCACAGCAGCAGCCCCCGGATCGTGCATGCTACCGTCTCAAGCCCTGCGGTCAGAACCAGAATTCTGATGCGACTGCAGCCGCTGTCCCTGACTTGTTCAGGAATTAACATCCCGCCTCCCGACGTTCAACCACCCATCGCATCAGCAGGACAGAACTACCCTCGCGGGCTTCCCTGCCCTGTGCAACGCCCGAATACGCGAAATGTATCGGCTGCCTGATGCAAGGATCCTGACCTTCGGAAAGCTTACTGCGATGTTTCGGATGCGAACGATTGCACAGGATGAATCGCGCAGGAGATGCCATCTGGTATGGTCAGGAAAGCTGGGAAAACTCTGCGGCCAGACTGCATTCGACTGCACGGAGAACATTGCGGTGCCCTGCAATCAGCCGCGTTTCCTGTTAGAATCCGGCAAGATACAGCCAGCAAGGTAGCCTCGCGACAACGCAGGTCCCGGCGGTTACCGACAGAATTCAGGGTTTCTCTTCATGGTGCAGCTTCCGATCACTCCGATGCAGCCGTGGTTCCGCACGCTTCGCGAACTGCAGTCTCCGTTTTCATGGAATGAAGTTTTTGAATCATCAGCAGATGCCCCGGTTGAGCTGGATATAGGAGCCGGTCGCGGTCTGTTCCTTCTCAATGCCGCAATACGACACCCGGACCGCAACATTCTTGGCGTTGAGATCGATTATCGCGAAGGACGCCGTGCCGCAGAACGACTGCAGAAGCGAGAGCTTCATAACGCCCGCGTCATCGGCGGTGACGCATGCATTCTGCTTGCCGATCTGATACCACCGGGCAGTGTTTCCGCTGTCCATGTCTACTTCCCCGATCCATGGTGGAAGCCGCGTCACCATAAGCGTCGTCTGTTCGACCAGGAGTTCTGTGATCTGCTGGCCCGCGTGCTGCATACCGGAGGCGAGGTTCACCACTGGACAGACGTGGCTGATTATTTCGAAATGGTCAGGGCTGCACTGGATCCACATCCTCGGTTCTCCTCACTTCCGGCTCCGACTGAGCGTGAACCCGAACACGACATGGACTATCAGACCAGTTTTGAACGCAAGAAACGCAAGATGGGCTTTCCCATCTTTCGCGCTGTCTGGAAGCGTAACGAGCACTGAAGAATTGTCGGCAACCGCGTCCGTCTGCTGAGGAATCCACCATGCTGCGAATTATCTTCCAGCCTTTGATACTGATGACACTGCTGATGACATTGCTGCCTGCAGCATCGGCTCAGTCGGACCCGTCGATTCCGTTTCCGGGCAATCGCGTCCGGAACTACTACCGCCTCCAGGCGGAACGGTTTCTGAGCAGTGGTCTGCAGCGGCCTGCGGATCTGTTGCCTCAGTTCCCGGGACTCGACGGTGGCGGTTTCGGTCACTGGGGGCAGAACCCGGAAGATGCCAGCTTCGATCGTTCGCTCAACGGCGTGCAAACGGGAAATCTGATCTGCCAGCTGACACGCCACTTCAACAAAGTAACGCCCAAGGCGGTTACAGTTCTGCTTGATCCGGAATCCGGCACAACAATGCTCTTTGACCCGGAGCATCTTACGTTTACCGACGCCTGGGCCGGTGGGTTTGTCGAATGGGGATTTGTTCGCTTCGGACTGATGCAGGGTGTCGAGGCGCGTGGTCGTCAGATCGGCAACGCACATGCTGCACGCTGGATGACACCATCTCAGACTGCCACTCGTTACCTTGGTTTTTACCGCTGCAATCAGGATGTCGTCTTCGCCTCACAGATCGGGAATGCCGGAATCCTCGAACACGCTGAGCTGCGCGATGGCTGGATCGTCCGAACAATCATGATCCGCGGCAGTCTGCCGGCAGACACAATACTTGTGCTGTCAGAGACAGCACAAGTTACAAACGTTGAGCACGTTCGATCCGCTGCGGGTCAGGCCCTGCAGATTGTCCGCGGAGACCAGACTGAGACAGTTCAGGTACGTGCCCTCATGGGTGCAGCAGAGCTGCATCATGCAGACGGCCGCATCGGTGTGCGGATTCCTTCCCAGGAGCAGCTGCTGCTCCGGATTGCCCAGCGTGCAGACACCGGCAAGCCAGCCGAGCCACTTCCCGGGATTCCTGCGGATCAGTCGGTCACCGACCTGCTCGCCACACTGCAGAACGGCGAATATCCCCGGCAGCTGTCCCTGCTCGTCGGGCAAGAGGTAGCCGCCGGCCGCATCGCTGAGACCGGACAGCGGGATCTGGTTGGCCATTGAAAGGCCCTCCTTTTCTCTTCTGTCGTGTGTCCCGCTGCCGGTTTCGGCGCAGGATCAGTTACTGGTTTGAAGCGCCGCGGAGAAGCTGGACAAGCAGCTCGTTATGAGCTGTG
>JALRDR010000183.1 GCA_023262145.1 Planctomycetaceae bacterium
CCGTCGCTGCAGCCTTCGCCCAGCAGGTCGCCGCAGACATCTCCTGCAGCACCGTCGCAGACAGAGGTTGGTGCACAGCAGCTCGCTGCATCACCACAGCTGCTCAGTTCAGCAAGCTGGTCTGTCAGTTTGTTTCCGGCATCGGCAAACAGTTTTTCCGCCGATGCACATCCTTCTGGTGTGCAGTTATCTGCACACCCATCGTCACCGAGAGCCACAGCGCTGCTGGCGGCAAGAAAGCCGCAGCAGGCGAAGCTCGAGAACATTGACTTCCATGACATCCGTACCATTTCAACCCCCTTGTTGATCGTCCATGACCGGCAGAGCCAACTGTACTCCCGACAGTGCTCACGACTCTGCCGCATGATCCATTACACCGCCGGAACAGCCTGCTCAGTCCGAACAGATCAGACAGCGGTAAGAAATCCCCGAGCCCACACAATGTGGAAATTGCTCAGTTACGGGCTTATCCGGGGTATCGGCTATCGGTACTGCGATCGCATAATCTGCTCGACTATGACGCCGGAAGTGACGGAAATGATGGCGTTCCAGATGGTCACAGTCAGAAAATGGAGACTGTTTTCTCTATTTCCCCTGGTTTCACTGTCCGGTAGAGTCGACGGCGTTGATCTGTTCGAGCGGACTACCGAATGATCCTGGAGATCGGGTATTCGACGATGCCGAAGGCGCCAGCCTGCTTGAGTTGTGGGATGATGACGCGGACGGTGTGTTCATCAACGATGGTATTGAGAGCGACCCACGAGGCATCTGAAAGGTGAGCGACGGTCGGTTTCTGCAGTGCCGGCAGGATTTGCAGGATTTCCTGCAGTTTTTCTTCCGGCACGTTCATCATCAGTCCGACTGTTCCTTCTGCATCGAGGCAGGACTGCAGCATCAGAGCGATGTTTTCGATCTTCGCGCGAGTCCAGTTATCCTGCCATGCGGATTTATTGGCGATCAGACGCGTTGTGCTCTGCAGAATTTCTTCAACGATCCGCAGGTTATTTGCGCGCAGAGAGCTTCCGGTTTCCGTGACTTCGACGATTGCGTCAGCGAGTCGAGGTGGCTTCACTTCGGTGGCCCCCCAGGAGAATTCCACTTTGGCAGAAACTCCTCGTTCGTGCAGGTACCGCGTTGTCAACCCGACAACTTCTGTGGCAATGGTCTTGCCTTCGAGGTCCTTCACGGACTGCACCGGCGAATCTTCGGGGACGCAAAGAACCCAGCGCACGGGGCGCCGGCTGACTTTGGAGAAAATCAGTTCGCGAACTTCGTGAACATCTGCGCCGGTTTCCAGCACCCAGTCATAGCCTGTGATTCCGGCATCAAGGATACCGTTCTCAACGTATCGCGCCATTTCCTGCGCGCGAATGAGCATGCATTCGATTTCGTCATCATCAATGGACGGGAAATACGAGCGAGAACTGAACTTAATGTTGTATCCGGCTCTACGAAACAGTTCAGCGGTGGAGTCCTGCAGGCTGCCTGCCGGGATACCCAGTTTCAGAGTGCGATTTGACATCAGGGCGAGTTTCTGAGGAAGTACCGGTCAGGGTGCATCTGGCTTCGGGGCCATTCGTTTGTGTGTGCGGGCACGACCCAGTTATTTTCCATAAACGGAAGCTGGATCAAAGACACGCGTACCGGTAACTGAGACTTCACCATCTGCGGGATTTACCTGGCGAAAGAAGCAGGAGCGGTACCCCGCGTGACAGGCGGCCCCTCCGATCTGCTTCACCTTGAGCAGCAGGGTGTCACCGTCACAGTCGAAGTATGCAGCCAGAAGTTCCTGCACGTTGCCACTTTCTTCCCCTTTCCGCCAGAGTTTCTGGCGACTGCGGCTGAAATAGCAGACTTTTCCGGTTCTTAGTGTTTCTTCCCATGACTCCTGATTCATCCATGCCATCATCAGCACATCTCCGGATTCGGAGTCCTGTGCGATTGCCGGGATAAGGTCATGTGCGGAGAAGTCCGGGCCGTTAAGTTGCTTCATGGTCGCAAAAGTCCTTGCAGCATGAACGTGTATGGTGACGCTGACGATCGCATTGAACGGACAGAATCTGCTGCCTGATTTCCTTCTGAATGTCAATTTATTCACTCTAGCGAGAGCAAAGCTGCTTCTCCAGTGGTTGATTCGCGGAGCCGGCAGGAAGTGTTTTTTCTCGAATTCTGTGGCGTATTCTCCTGAATTCTGTGCTGCCCACGATTGGTAAGCAGGGGGATTGCTGTTCACAGTCAGTAGTGTTGATCACCCAGGTGGCGAAGTCGTGGATTCAGGATTAGACTGTGGGAGCGAGGGTGTCGAACCCGTCTTGTTTGGCCTGTCAGGCATGGATCATCGTCAGGAATGGCCGCTGGCCACATGGTCGATGCAACTCTCTTTTCGGAAGTAGACCGTGAAACTGTGCAAAATTCGAACCAGTGATGGATCAATGCGTGTTGCTGCCATGCTGGACAGTGGAGTCATGCCACTGGATATGACTCAGGTTGAAAACTGTCATTCCCTGATGGACATCCTGAATTCTGCCGATCCGGGCGGGCTGTCGCGATTTCTGCTCAAGCCGGATACTCCAGTAATACCATTCAGCGCTGTGACCTTGCTTGCTCCCGTGGATGCTCAGGAAGTCTGGGCGGCGGGTGTGACGTATCTGCGCAGCCAGCAGGCGCGGATGGAAGAGTCTGAAGCTTCGGCATCAGCCTACGACCGAGTGTATTCAGCGGATCGGCCGGAATTGTTCTTCAAGGCAACAACTTCGCGTGTTTCCGGACCTGGACAGCCTGTCCGGGTACGTCGCGACAGTCACTGGAGCGTTCCGGAACCTGAGTTTACGCTGGTAAT
>JALRDR010000226.1 GCA_023262145.1 Planctomycetaceae bacterium
CTTTGCTGCACAACAGCAGCTGCGTACATCGGAACATCAGAAGTCGGTGCTGGACGCGCGAGTCACCGTGATTCAGGGACAGATCGACGCGGCTGGCAAGGAAGTGGAAGCCCAAAAAGAAGCCGAGAAGAAAGCCCGCGAAGAAGTTGAAAAGCAGACTCCAATTCAGGCGGAAGCCAAAAAGAAATACGACGAAGTAGCTGCCAAAACAGCGGAAGCTCGCAAAGCCTCGGAAGCTGCCGCCGACAACGAAGAACTGAAGAAGGCACTCGCTGAAGCCGAAAAGGCAGAAGCACCGCTGAAGGACGCCCTCACCAAAGCCGACGCTGATCTTTCCACTGCCAACAAGTCCGTCGACTTTGCCGTGCAGGCGATCGCTCGAGCAGAACAGCGAGTGGCCGAACGAAAGACGGCACATGAAGCCGCAGTTGCTGAAGCCACAGCCGCTGCTGCCACCGTGGAGGAACGCAAAGCTCCCGCGGCTGCTCCCGTCGTCAGCATCGCTGGCGGATTCACCGCCGATGGGGCACTTGCTGTCACCAGCACAGCAGACGGCAGCCTGTCGCTCTGGGAAACAGCCACTGGAACTCCGGTCGACCTGCTTCCCGGAACTGCAGTTGCTGCGCAGGTTCAGCAACTGACTGTTGCCGCCGACCTCGTCTTCTTCCGAACCGCTGACAACCGTGTCGTTTCTCGCCCGGCTCTGCCCGGCTGGACGCTGCTGAAATCAATTGGTTCTGAAGAAAGCCCGGACAGCCCGTTTGCCGATCGCGTACTGGCACTGGCCTTTTCCCCGGACGGAACAAAACTGGCCACCGGTGGTGGTGAAGCATCGCGTTCCGGTGAACTGATGATCTGGGATGTGGAAACCGGCAACAACATCGGTAACTTCCCGGACGCGCACAGCGATACGGTTTACGGCATTGAGTTCTCCGCAGACGGCCATCTGCTGGCCTCTGCATCAGCGGACAAATTCGTCAAGGTCTTTGACCTCACCAGCGGTGAATTCGTGCGTGCCTTCGAAGGACATACGCACCATGTCATGGACGTCTCGTGGAAAGCGGACCGCACGGCACTGGCCAGTGCCGGAGCTGACAACGCCATCAAGATCTGGAACGCAGAAACCGGCGAACAGTCCCGGACGATTGCCACCTACCAGCGGCAGGTCACCTCCCTCTCCTACGTCGGCCTCCAGGATCAGATCGTCAGCAGCAGCGGCGACAAGCGTGTCTTCCTGCACAACCCGGCCAACGGCCAGGCCACGCGGGAATTCAAGGGCAACGCGGACTACGTCTATCGCTCCGCGACCACCCCGGACGGCAAACTGGTCATCTCTGGTGGTGAAGACGGCTCGGTTCGCGTCTGGAACGCCGCCGACGCCGCAGTCGTCGTCACCTTCGAAGCCGGCGGGGAATAGTTCCTGCGTGGAGCGATCGATTTACCCCCAAACTGTCGCACGCACAGCACGGCAACTCGAGCTCTGAAGCGGACGACCTGCCTCCAGCAATGTAAGGTATTCAATCGCTGCCTGTAAGCCGCATTGTCCTCGACCAAAAACAATGCGGCTGAACACCACATGTATCCTGTCACAATTGGTGGCAGGAACTGGTTGTGCGTCTGCAGGACGTTTGCCCACAGGGTCAAAAAACTCAGCCGACCTCAAGCCACTAAAAAACGCAGCCTTCCGAGACGCCAGGTCATCGCATCCGTGTGCGTATGATGTCATCCGTCGCAACCGGAAACTGGCCCATTTCGGTGGCGAACATGACTTCCATCATCCAGCCATGGCACATCCTGCTGGCCACGACCTACGGCGTCGTACACCAGCGTCGCCTGCTTGCCGTGAAGGCTCATGCCAGTGGCCGAAAGTCGCTGCGGGAGCTGACAACCATTGTTACACCACCGCAAATCAGGGCAACGTACTGAAGGCACACGGCGTTGAGCCTGCCCCCCCCCTCGACTGTTGCATCTCAGTGTCTTCGTATCTTCGTGAGATCAACTAGACGGGTTGAGAACAACTGCGTGCTCTACGTTTCTGAAAGCACATTGGATGCTCATTGCCACGGGCTTCAAAGTCTGACCAGGAAAGCGGCCACGGATACGCTCAACCAGTGGGAGGCTCTCAATCGCTATCTGGAAAACGGGGAGTTGTCGATCGACAACAATGCGTCAGAACGAGCGATGCGTCC
>JALRDR010000261.1 GCA_023262145.1 Planctomycetaceae bacterium
GCAAATCAGTGAGTGAGAAGTCAGAAACCGGGGATAAGAAAGCGACAGCAAAGGCTGTTCAGAAGAAGCCTGCCGCCAGCAAGTCTGTTGCGGCAAAGCCGGAGTCGAAAAAATCGACACCGAAGAAGTCTGCGGCAAAGCAGGCCGCTCCAAAGAAGTCTGCGGCAACGCAGGCGGCTTCAAAGAAAACTGCAGCAAAGTCAGCGACCGCCGCGAAGGCGCCGGCAAAGCCCGCTGCCGGGAAAACCAGCGCCAGCAAGTCATCTGCGAAGAAGACATCCACAGCGAAGGCAGCGAAGAAAAGCAGCGTCTCCGGCAAGCGTTAATCCAGATAAGTCGTTTTCTCTGCCTCGATTGCGGCCTGGCCAGCGCGGGCAACTGGTTTTCAGTATCGAACTGCGTGTTCCCGTCCAAAAGCGAACTCGACAGAATCGCCAATGGTTCTAATAATGAACAATTGGGGTTCCTGAGAAGTCTTGACGGGCTGTATACCATGAAAAAACGAAGTGTGATGACCTCAGCTGAGAAGCTGTTCTCCGTTGTTCTGGTTGTTCTTTCCGGATTCATCGTGCAGTCTGTGTTGTGGCCATCGGCTGCTTACGCGACTGTTGGGGCTGCCGGGGCAGTGGATGAACAGGATGAGGGCAAGGCGGCTGGCGACGATCAGGACGCAGGGCTACCTGATGAATCGTCAGAACTGGACCCTGCCAACAAGGATGCGCTCGCCTGGTATATGGCGGGCCACAAGGCTCTGAAACGCGGCGAGCTTGACGACGCTGCGGAAGCATTTCGCAGCTCAGCCGAGGCCGCTCCGGAGTCCGGTGTTCCATTACGAGCGCTTGCAATGGTCTACTTTCGCCAGGGTAATCCGGAGGAAGGCCTGAAAACAGCTCAACAGGCCATGGAAAAGGATCCGGACGACTGGCGAACGCGAATGGACCTGGCCAGGTTCTTCGCCCAGAATCGTCGGTTTCCACAGACATTGCAGTTAATTGAACAGGCCCTTTCATCGTCGCGGCTGGATCGTAAGTCTCGCGAATTTCTGCAGTGTCACGAGATCCGAGGGGCGTTGCTGGTCCAGGGAGGGCAGATTGGCCCGGCTGCTGAAAGTTATCAGGTCATCCTGGGTGCGCTCATCGACCCCGACAGCTTCGGGCTGACGGCACAGGAGCACGAAGCATTACTGAAGAATCGTGCCACGGGGTTCGAGTTGATTGGCAACGTGCTGTTGCAGGCCGGACGAACAGTGAAAGCAGTGGAAGCATTTGAAAACCTGTGTCGCATTCGTGGTGACGACGTGGGCACTCCACAGATTCGGCTTGCACAGGCCCTTTATCAGCTGGACCGCCTTGATGAGAGTGAGCAGCGACTGCGTGAGTTTCTGGGGGCGGGTCTGCGTAATCGCGAGGCATTGCTCCTGTTGCAGGATCTTTATCGCAATACCCGACGCGGCGGTGAGCTACCTGCGGAACTCCAGCGACTGTCTGAGGGAGTTGAAGAGCCTGCAGTTGTGCAGAAGTTTCTGGGCGAGGTCCTGCTGGACCAGGGAGAAACTGAGAAGGCTGCTGAGATCTATCGGCTGGTTCTGGCCGAGAGTGGAGACTCCGAGGCTCATGTGGGTCTGATCCGAGTGGCCATAACTGCTCGCGATGTCAACGGTGTTCTGGATGCAGTGAATCAGGCTGCCGAATCAGACGTATCTGCAGATGAGCTGACTTCAGTGGGAGGCAGCCTTGCGACTCTGGATGAGTTCGGTAGTGCATTGATCTCAGCCTGTCGGGAACGCTACAGCGAGAGACCAGGGGAACTGCAACCTTTGACGACATGGTTCTGCGCGACGATTGCTGAGCAGGCGGAGCGACTGGAGGATCAGACAGAACTGCTCAAGGCGACACTGGAACTGGAGCCTGAGCAGGCGTTGCTGCTGAGTGCGCTTGAGAAATTCGGGACGGCTCAACTGGTTGCCGGCGATGGTGAGATGTCAGTGCGAGTGTTTGAGCAGCTGCTTGCTCAGCCAGGTCTCGATAATTCCGCGCGGATGAGTTCTCTGTTTCGGATTTCCTTCGCATATGAGTTGCTCAAGGATTACGACTCTGCAGCGCGAGCAGCAAATGATGCCGTGCGCATGGGCGGAAACAACCCAACGTTGCTGGCAAGGCTGGCCTCCGTGGAAACAATGCGGAAGAAGTATAAGGAGGCTGAGAATCTGTTCATTCAGGCCATCGCAACGCTGGAGGCAATTCTGCGGCAGTCGGATGAAAAGGCAGAGACCATTGAACGGCTGGCTGACGTGCGAAGTCGACTTGCGACTTTGTACGGGAGAATGGGCAGGTGGTCGGAATCTGTTGAGCAGTACCAGAGTGTGCTGGAAATGGGTGAGCTGAAGCCGGAGCAGCGTCGTGTTCCGCAGATGCTGCTGTCCAATGCTCTTGTGCAGAGTGGCGACACTGAAGCAGGAGTGAAGATTCTGGAGGAGCTGTACGAGGCGACGCCCGATGATCCGGGGCTCAACAATGACCTCGGTTATCTCTATGCAGATCTTGGACGCAACCTGGAGCAGGCAGAGAAAATGATCCGCATTGCTCTGGGGGCACAACCTGAGAATCCAGCCTACCTCGACAGTCTGGGCTGGGTGCTGTTTCGCCTCGGCAGAAATGAGGAAGCTCTGGAAGCGATGAAGCAGGCCAATTCCGATCCGGAGTATCGTGATGCAACGCTGCTGGAGCACCAGGGAGATATTCATCAGGCACTCGGCCAGGAAAAAGAGGCCGTTGAGCTCTGGCAGCAGGCAGTGCAGGTGGAGAAAGATTCGGCAGGATCCAGCACAGAGATCATTGAGCGACTGGAACAGAAGCTGAAGCAGTGAAGGATCCGGCTTGCTGAATTGTCTGGTGCGAGCCAGCGCACGGTTCAGCATTCAGTGCGCGGGCATATCGGCGAATTCAGCGACGGCCGACAGGAAGAATATGGCCAGAAAGACCACGATAACTGAGGGTGACGGCGAGTCGTATCGAGACGACAGCGGGACTGTGTTGCCTGACGCCACAGGACGCTCCCCAAAATCCTCAGCAGGGTTTCCGCTGTCCACCGCGCAGGATGTTGAGCAGTATTCTGAGGACGAATTGCGCCCTTCCCGGCTGGAGGATGTCGTGGGGCAGCTTGAGGTCGTGGAGCGACTGAAAATTCTGCTGGAGGCAACTCGAAAGCGTCAGGAGCCACTCGGGCATCTGCTGCTGGACGGACCGCCGGGACTCGGCAAAACAACTCTGGCAACTGTGATTCCGCGGGAGCTGGGGACGGACCTGCAGATCACAGCCGGCCCGTCACTCTCTGCCCCCAAGGACTTGCTGCCCTACCTGACAAATGCCTCCCATGGCAGTGTGCTGTTCATTGACGAGATCCATCGAATGCCACCGACAGTGGAAGAGTTCATCTATCCGGCGATGGAGGACTTTCGAGTGGACATTACGCTTGGTGAGGGGCTCAACGCACGCACGATCAATATGAAGCTGCAGCATTTTACTGTGATTGGTGCCACAACGCGGAGTGGCATGCTGACTGCTCCACTGCGTGATCGATTTGTGAATCGCGAGCATCTCGATTTCTATACTGACCGAGAACTCGCGACGATCATCTGCCGCAACGCTGCTCGCCTGAGGACTGAGATTGAGCCTGCCGCTGCGGACGAGATTGCACTGCGCTCGCGAGGGACGCCACGTAAGGCCAACAACTGGCTGCGCTGGACACGCGATTTTGCTGACGCAAGAGCCGACGGTCGCATTACTCTGGATGTAGCTCGAGCGGCCCTGGCACTCAAAGGTGTGGATGCAGCCGGGCTGGAGCAGCAGGATCGCAGATACCTGGAGACGATCATCACAGTTTTCGGCGGCGGTCCAGCTGGACTACAGGCCATCGGGCATACCATGAATACGCCGGCAGATACTCTGGAGGATGAGGTGGAGCCGTTTCTGCTGCGTCAGGGGTTCATTCAGCGCACGCCTCGGGGACGCGTTGTCACTGCTCGAACGCTCGAACATCTGGGCAGAGCACCGAAGGGTGGCATCGGAGCGGGACGATCTGATTCAGATGCGGGCGGAAGCCTGTTTTGATATGAATTGTGATGGCGGCCTCAGCGACGGTAAAAGGGCAGTGCTGTCACTTGCGCCGGGATCAGCGTGTTTCTCAGCGAGACCTGCAGGTGCTGACCTGGTGAAGTCAGTTCGCGGTCAACCATTGCCATGGCAACAGACTTCTCCAGCGTCGGGGAGAATGTGCCTGAAGTTACGAACCCGACTTCGCGACCTTCGTAAATAACGGGGCATTGATCTCTGGCGATGCGCCGTCCCTCAAGAACGAGTCCGATACGTCTGCGTGGCCGCGGTTTCCGTTGAATGCTGAGTAGATTGTCTTTGCCAATGAATTCAGCGGCATCCAGTTGTACGGCAAATTCCAGTCCGGCAGAAAGCGGATCGATCTGATCCGTCAGTTCTGATCCGTAGAGCGGCATCCCGGCTTCGAGCCGCAGTGTGTTGCGACATCCGAGCCCTGCCGCCACTAAGCCGTGATCTTCACCCACGTCCATGAGCGCGTTCCAGAGCGGGACCGCATGCTCTGCAGCTGCAATCAGTTCATAACCGTCCTCCCCGGTGTAGCCAGTCCTCGAAATGATGACTGGTCCAAACCGTGCAGATGGACATGTGGCCCCTGTGTATCGTGCAAGTGTCGCGGGGAAGGCAGGATCGCAGGCCGACAGAATCCTGGTGGATAACGGGCCCTGCAGAGCGAACATGGCAGTCTGGCAGGTCTCGTCGATGATCCGAACATCCCGATCTTCAGCGTGACGATGAAGCCAGTCCAGAATGGTGACGTGATTAGCCGCGTTGACTACAAGCTGCCAGTGATCTGGATTATGACAGACGAGCACATCGTCAAGAATGCCGCCATCATCTCTGCAGATCAGTGCATAACGAATGCGGCCGGCGTGCATTGCTGCTGTATTGCAGGTCAGGAGCGAATCAAGGAAGGCTCCTGCAGCAATGCCTTCGAACCTGATTCTTCCCATATGGGAAACGTCAAACAGACCTGCCCGGCGGCGGACAGCATGGTGCTCCTCAACGATGGAGGTGTACTGCAGTGGCATATTCCAGCCGGCAAATTCGACAAGCCGCGCGTTGTGGCTTTGGTGCCAATCGATGATGGGAGACTGTTGCATCGTGGCCAGTTCTTTGCGGCATAGTGTAATAATGAAGCAGAGATCACAGCGAGGCGGGCCTGATCAGCCTGAGTATACTGTAGACTCGTTCTGGCTGCCTTACGCCATGCTGGAGACAGAAGCGATTCAGATCTGAATTCAGAGAAACGCGGGTGCCTGCGAAACGCTGAGGGGGAAGTCCATCAGAGTCAGTACAAGCAGTCGGAATTCCTGGTGCGGCATTCGCTGACGCCAAAAAAAAGAGGAAATGCCCTGACCTCGGGACGGAGGGCAGAGCATTTCCTGCGGGGAGACTTCGTTCAGGCATCAGAGCAGTGGCAACAAAGACGGCCCCTGCTGACAGCCCCTGGTGATTCAGCGACCCTGATAATTCGCATTCACCCGAGGTGTGGTGGCTGCGGGGGTTGTCGACTGATACTCGATCGGTGAAATCTGATGTGGAGGATTTCCGTCGAGGCTTGATCCCCATGCACCTGGTGCAAAGCCATCAGAATTGATATGCGGCTGATTATTGAGGTAGTAGCGGCGATAGCGATTCCAGAACTGGTGGGAATATGGCATTCCGGCAGGAGCCCCATGTTGCACGGCGATCTGAGCCTGTGCAGCAATATCCCGATAGTTGTAGGGGCGGAACTGGGTGTAACCGCCGTAGACGGGGTGTCGCTGGAAATAGCCGTGCAGCCATGGATCGGTCTGCGTGAATGGGTACATCAACGGCGGACACATCTGCAGATCAAGCAGCGGCGGTGGGGAGACTGCAGGAAGGCCACCGGTGAGGTGTCCGAACTGCGGCACCATCGGTGGTGAGTAGCCACCGGCGACCGGCATAGCCTGAGTGTAGCTGCCTGCCGAAACAGCCTGAGCAGGGTAGTTGGATGCGACCGCTGATCGCCCGTTGCCAAACGACTGTGCCGCGAGGTCCGACTGAATACAGAGACCGACGATAAAAGCGAGGATACCTGAACGCATACCTTATACCCTTCCCGCAGATTCGGTGTACGGACAACATGCCCAGTAAACTGAAACGGCTGTAGATAGAGTAATCGGAATAATTGAAGCGTTCGGTCTCGGTATAACCGGTGAAATCCGATGAAATTCCGGAGTTTGCTGCTTTACCTTCCAGCGCGTTACCTGATCGTCATTCTTTTCCTGTTTTGGTTATCCGTCGCAGAATTCCAGGTGCACGCCTCGATTCATGTGGCAGACTCAGACAATTGGGTCTCCCGAGGAGGAACATTCCGTTTTGCCAATTGTGTGTCGGAGACAGTCGCCGCGACCAGTACTGTGAAAGTGAGAGCGTGATGAGACAACCCCTGAGTTTCGGGCTGGCGATGGTATTCGCCGCGGTGATATCAGTGACATGTTTATCTTCAGACGCGGTTGCCGGGAAATTCCCCAGACTGTGCAAGCCAGCCTGCTGCGATGATCCTTGTCGTTCTACGGCAGGCTGCGGCCAGCGGCTGGGCTATAACCTGAATGGCAGTTGCTGTGCGTCGTCCCCGTGTAACAGTTGTCAGACATCCTGGGTCCCTTCCTGCTCCTCCTGCGGCGGTGGCGGTGGCGGCGGCTGCGGTGGCGGCGGCTGCGGCAAGGCGCGTGTCTACCACACACACTACAACCCAGTGCACCCGTATCACTACTATCGGAACTCCTGGTACAACCCCGGCGGCAATGTGATTTACAACGCCGCCGTGTGGTGAGCCACACCGGGTAATATAACGGGTACCAGTCTGGTGCCATTCCATCAGCCGAGCCTGTGAATCGTTCAGCGGTAGTTTCTGCCGCGAAAGATTCGTGGACTCGGCTGGTTCTGTATCAGGTGAAAACTCTGGTGGGCGGCAGCTGATGTTATGTGCTGCAGAATCTGCCGAATTACGGGTTATTTTTCCGGATCTTCGATGATCGGTTGGAGGATAGTGTGCCGTGATTGCGTGTTCACTGTAGTGACGGCACGCAGTATCTGCCGAAATCGCTAAGACCGGCAGATCAGTCAGGATTGTTTCAAAACTCATTGTTACTGACTGAAGAGAATTGGGAGCGGATCGACGATAGACAGACGGTGAGTCCACAGGTTGTATGGGTTGGGGCGAAGAAACCGTTCCGCTTGGGTGGGCCCTGGATCGCGTTTCCAGCAATTTACTCGCAGTACTCACATCGTAATCTGATCGATTTGAACTGGGGTGCGACATGGAAGGAGCATCTCGAATGTTGTTTGACAGGTCCAAACTGCACAGAACCTCCAGCAGCGGGGGTTTTACTGCGTTATTCCGACGAACCTCCGTTGGAATATTGCTGTGTGCGCTGCAGGTGACATCGCTGTCACTTCGCGTCGAGGCACAGAACGGTCTGCGTTTTGACAGTCCGGAAGTGAGTGGACAGGTTGATGCAACGCTGAGTCCCAACATCAACCGGGTCGTGCGCCCTCAGTATTACCTGCAGATTGAGCAGAACCACAGTCGTCTGCTCATCATGAATCGTCGCGTTGAGCGTATTGCGATCACCGATCCGAGCGTCGCCAACTTTGTCCAGTATGCAGAGAATGAGATTAGTCTGGTTGGTCTGACACTTGGCCGTACGGATCTCACGATGTGGTTCGAGGATGATCCTGATCCGGTGATCTATGAGCTCACTGTGATCCGCGACGCCAGCCTCGAAGAGCAGCGAACAATCGACCTCGGGCGTCTGGAGCGGCGACTGCAGGTTCTGTATCCCAACTCGCTTGTCAACCTGATTCCATTGGGGGGACAGGTGATCGTGCGTGGTACCGCATTTGACGCGGAAGAAGCTCAGAACATCCTTTCCGTCGTGAACGTGGAAATTGCCAGATCTTCCGGCTTTCTGTCTACTGGCGACGACATGGCGAGCAGCATCCTTGGTGGTGGAGCCGGGCTGGGATTGAATCCGAATGCTCAGGCTGGGGCGAACGGCATTCCATCGATACCGCTTGGTGGAGCACCGCTGGTGATCAACGAGCTGGTTGTCCCCGGGGAGTACAACGTTTCGCTGCGAGTGATTGTCGCGGAGCTGAACCGTTCTGCACTCAAGAATTTCGGGATCAACTGGGATCTTGTTTTCAGCAATGGAAGTACCCTGGGAACTGGCGGTACCGGAGGTGGCGGGGGCACACTGAGCGGGATCTTCAATAACGGAGAAATCTCGCTGATGGTCAACTGGCTGCAGTCGAACGGTACTATTCGCCTGCTGGCTGAGCCCCGTATCGTTGTGCTCAGCGGGACCGGTGCGAGTATTCTGGCTGGTGGTGAATTTGCTGTTCCCACGGTTGTTGGTCTTGGCGGAGGTTCATCGACTTCCTTCCGAGGGTTTGGCACGAGTCTGGTTGTGACTCCCACGGTGATCGATCGTGATCTGATTCGACTTCAGGTTCAGCCGGAATTCAGTTCGGTGAACTCATCGAATGCGGTGGCCGGGATTCCCGGTACCAACGTGAAGCGTGTACAGACGACTGTGGAACTTCGCGAAGGGCAGACCTTTGCGATCGGTGGTCTCATTTCAAGTCAGACACTGGTTGAGATCAGTCGGATTCCCCTGCTGGGTGACATACCGTGGCTCGGCCCGCGAATCTTCCAGTCCAAGGCAAATTCTCTGATTGAGACGGAACTTCTGGTTCTGGTATCTCCGGAGATCGTCCGTCCGATGAATGCAGATGAGGTTCCGCCGCTGCCGGGCTACAACGCTCAGCCGCCTACGGATGAAGAGATCTATCAGCATGCCCGGACAGAGGGTGTGCCGGACCACACGCTGTATCAGCTGCCCCCGCTTGGTTACGGTGAACTGCGGGCGATTCCTCAGGGCCAGACTCAGATGGGTTCGCAGCCACCGATCTTCGGGCTTCCGAGCAATCCGGGTCCGTACATGGGAGGTTATCCATCGGCGCCAATGCAGCCGATTGGTTATCCGCAACAGGGGATGGGGATACCGCCCGGGTATCCACCGCAGTTACCGCAGGTAGCGCCAGGTGGAAATCGTGGTATGGGACTGGGAAGTACCGGTCGCGGCTTCGGTGAAGTAGTTCCGGCTGGCAATACGATTCAGAAATCCGGAGGGCTGTTCCCCGGATTGGGGCTGTTCTCGCGAGAGAAAACAAGAACAGTGGAGACGATCAGCGGTGAACGTCCCGGCTTTTCTTCGGGACCTCAGCCGACTTCAACCGGCTGGTCATGGGGACAATAGGCGCAGGTTTCAGAAACGTGGGCGACCCGCAGGTCGCATGCCGGCTCAGCGAAGACTGAGGGGGGGCATTTTCGTTTCACTTTGGGAAGCGGGTCGGATGAAATCTCAGAACTGCAGATTAAAAACACTATTGCCGCTGGCGGTGCTGCTGGTGTGTGTGCTGGTGGTGGGTTGTGCGCCCTCAGTGTCAGGCAGCTGTAACGACTGCACAAGCGGTGTCATGCTGCGGGTGCCGAACGTGCCCAGCTCAGAGTGGCCCTGGAGCCAGAACTACTATCCTCCATCCCTGTATCCGATTCCCAATGTCATGCCATTGGGTTCGATTGTCAGATCTCACTGGCATGTGATGCAGGAGAACGCTGAGGCCTCAGACTTTGTGATTTATCGCAATGAGTTTGTTGGCAACACGTCTGAACTGACTCCTGGAGGTCTGGACCATATTGCGGAAATTGCGGCTCGAATGCCTGCAACTCCATTCCCGGTTGTGATTCAGCGTACGATGTACAATTCTGATCCGGAGCTGGATGCTGTTCGCTGGCAGCTGATAGTGCGTCTGCTTGCAGACCTTGGTAACTTTGATGCGTCGCGTCGCGTCTTTGTTGCAGAGCCGTACAGTGCGGAGCTGAGTGCCGGCCGGGCAGCGTCGATGTTTGGCAGCAACTGATCGTTGTGGCGAAGTGCCTCCGAAGGCCCCTGACCCGTTATCGTACGGGCGGACATTACCTGTCAGCTCCGGGAATCCAGATTCCGGAGCTGTTCAGATTCCCCTGGCGTTCGCCGTCCTGACGCGTTCTTCTGCGTGCCTTGATTCTGAGGTATGGGGGAATGAATCGTCCGCGGTAACCAAAGTGCGTGACATCGGCTTTCGGATCCGCTCGGCGTGGTTCACTGAAGTCTTCAATCAGGAATCCGGCTCGACAGAGTTCTCCCAGAAGCTGCTCGAGTCGGTGCATGTACTCCGTGGTCCCGTCTTCGCGGTAATGACGATCCGCGAACTGCGGCAGAGGCCCGCCATGAAAGTACTCCAGACCCACCACGAACTGATCGCGTTCATTACGGTGGCTGATCTGCAGGCTGATGGGTTGTTTGTGCTGTGAAATATAGATGCCGTCATCGCGGAGCACTCGAGCGATTTCGCGGTAGACCGGAATGAGCGACGGGACATAGCAGGTGCTGACCGGCTGGTGCACGATGTCAAAAAAGTCCTCCGCCAGCATTGAAAGATCTTCCATGGAGGTCTGGACAGTCTGGACAGACAGTCCACGGCGGCGGCATTCCTGCTGATCAAGCCGGAGCATTGACTCGCTGACATCTACCACAGTCACATTCGCTCCGGCGGTCGCATAAAGGACAGATTGCCAGCCTCCTCCGCCCGCCAGACAGAGTACATTCAGGCCTGCCACGCTTCCGGGGATCCAGCCGCGGGAGTCGAGAGTCTTCAGTGGTTCTCTGCATTCACTGTCGGTGGCAGTCTGAGCAAACTGGCTGCCCGAATCGGCAAGGCGGTTCCAGGCGCTGCGATTGATCTGAAGATGGTCCACGAAGTTATCCTGTCGGAGGCACTAAGGGTCGCTGGGAATGACTATTGACCGCAGTGGATTCTGTCCTGTTACCATGCAACTCAGCCGGCATGCTTCCCGCTGGAAAGAGATTTCAGAACATTCGGATTGAAAAGCCTGTTGTGGTCCGGGGACAGGGATGGCAGAAGCGACGACAGTAGTGAAACTTGGGGGAAGTCTGCTGAGTCTTCCGGACCTTGATGAGCGTCTACAGCGACTATTTGCTGTTCTGGAAACGCCTGCACTGGTAGTTCCCGGTGGGGGCGGGACGGCAGATATTATCAGAAGGTTGGCTCGTCAGTATCAACTTTCGCCGCATGCCAGCCATGACGCTGCTGTTGCAGCGATGGGTTTTAACGCCGGGCTGCTGGCAAGAACAGGCAAAACGCTGCGGCTGATTCATGATCCCTCTGATCTTCGTCCGACGGCGGCAGGCCAGAGGGTCCCGATACTGGATGTGTACCAGTGTCTGCATGCGGGGCTGGCTGAAAAAACTCGGGCACTGCCGAATCAATGGACTGTAACCAGTGATTCCATTGCTGCTTCGCTCGCCAACGAATTCGGTTATTCTCACCTGCTGCTGCTCAAATCCTGTGAACCGGCCAGTCTGACTGTGAGGGAATTATCTGCCCAGCAGGCGGTTGACGGCTGGTTTCCAGTGGTGTGCAGCGGCCTGCGGCTGGAATGGTGTAATCTGCGGGCTGATGTAATCCGGTTTCAGGAAATCCAACCCGTCTGAAAAGTACCGGAGAGAGAGATTTTCCACATGCCTGAACGTGCGACGATCGGGCGATTCGCATACGGTTCTGCGGAGCAGGCCCTGCTGCCGTGAAGCCAGCCCGGATTTGTTATTCAGAATCAGGTTATTGTTCATGGACATCATCTATGCGATTATCCTCGGACTGATCCAGGGAGTCGCGGAGTTTCTGCCGGTCAGTTCATCCGGTCACCTCGTGATCGCGGAGGCTTTGCTGCAACGGTTGACCGACAGGGCCTTGCCGCAAATCTTCGCGGGCATGACCATGGAAATCGCTCTGCATGCCGGAACATTGTTCTCCATTGTTGTCGTGTATTTCCGTGACCTGCTGGCGTTGACAAGGCAGTGGCAGCGTCTGCTGCAGATCCTCGTGGCCTCGATACCTGTCGCATGTACCGGATTGTTTCTGCGCGACATGATGTCAGTGGCTTTCAATAGCGCATTGCTGGCTGGTTGCTGTCTGCTGTTCACAGCGGTGATCCTGTTTTGTACTCGGCGTTGTGAACAATCTGCTCAACAAGCTGATTCAGGGAGACCATTGACGCTGATGCGGGCGCTGATCATCGGAGCCATGCAGGCGGTGGCTGTTCTGCCGGGAATTTCCCGAGCGGGAATGACGATCAGTGGTGGTCTGCTGTGTGGACTTTCCGGCCGTGAGTCTGCGCGGTTTTCCTTCCAGCTGGCTCTGCCTGCCCTCGGTGGGGCGTCACTGCTCGAATTGATCAGACTGGTCCAGAAAGAAACAGCTGTTACGGCAGAGCTGCTCCCGCTGTTGGTCGGAGCTGTGGTGAGTTTCCTGACAGGTCTGCTGGCTTTGCGCTGGCTGCTTGCATTACTGGAACATGGGCGCCTGCATCGCTTTTCAATGTACTGTGGTGCCGTCGGGCTGCTGACGATCGTCTGGCAGCTGCTGGCTGGCTGATTGCGGAGTATGCTGATGTCGGGGAATTCAGATCAGCTGCAGATCATCCATGGTGTCTGTGCCCACGATTGTCCGGACACGTGCAGCTGGAAAGCGGAAGTCTCGAATGGACAGGCAGTCCGCCTATACGGGGACCCGCAACACCCGTTCACACGCGGTGTTCTGTGTGCCAAAGTGAGTCATTATCTGGAGCGTGTTTATCATCCGGAGCGTCTGCAGGTGCCGTTGCGTCGTACGGGGCGCAAGGGGGCCGGGCAATTCGAGGAGATATCGTGGGATGCGGCACTGGCGGAGATTGCGAATCGCTGGCGTAAGCAGATTGAAGAATTCGGGGCGGAGACGATCCTGCCATTCAGTTCCGCAGGAAACCAGGGGCTGATTCAGCACAGTTCACTGGATATGCGACTGTTCGGATTAATGGGCTGCAGTCGTCTGGAGCGAAACATCTGTGGCAATGTTGCTCACGAGGGACTGTGTGCAACACAGGGATGTGGCACTGGGATCAATCCCGAGGACCTTGTACACAGTCGACTGATTGTGCTCTGGGGCACGAATACGCTGGTGACCAATTCACATTTGTGGCCAGTGATCCAGGAATCGCGGCGACACGGTGGACGTGTGATCGTGGTCGATCCGATTCGTACGCGCACTGCGTCAGCAGCAGATCAGCATCTGGCGGTGCGCCCGGGGACGGATACTGTGCTCATGCTGGCCATGATGCATATCATCATTCGCGATGGACTGACCGACGAGGACTATATTCAGCGTTACTCCGAGGGATTCGCGGAATTGTCTGACCATGTTCGGCAGTACACACCGGAACTTGCTGCAACGGTGACGGGCTTGAGCGTGGAACAGATTGAGGCCTTTGCAAGGGAGTATGCAACCGTTCGCCCAGCGGTTCTGCGACCGCTGATTGGTCTGGAACATCATCCCAACGGGGCGATGATGTTTCGGACTCTGGCCTGTCTGCCGGTGATAACCGGAGCGTGGCGTTATCGTGGAGGTGGCCTGGCACGATCGACCGGCGCTTTTCAATTTTCAGCACTGAATACAGCCGGGCTGCTGAAGCCCGAAACATGGCAGCCCGACTGCCGCAGTCTGAATATGCGGGATCTGGGCCGGATCCTGCACCTCGAGGCGGACAAAGGAGCGGTACGCAGTCTGCTGGTCTACAACAGTAACCCGGCGGTCACCATGCCGAATCAGAATCTTGTTCGTCGCGGGCTGCAGCGGGAAGATCTGTTTACGGTTGTGCATGATCTGTTCCTGACAGAGACAGCGCGTTTTGCTGACCTTGTGCTGCCCGCGACCAGTCAGCTGGAGCATCTGGACATCGTCCCGTCGTGGGGGCATCACTATCTGTCGTTGAATCGACCAGCAATTGCTCCGTGCGGACAGAGCGTCTGCAACACAGAGTTATTTCGCCGGCTGGCAGCGGCAATGGGACGAGATGAAACGTGGTTGTATGAATCTGATGAACAACTGCTGCGAACTGCCCTGGACAGCGGCCATCCGATGCTTGAGGGGATCACCCTTGAAAGTCTGCTGGAGCATGGGTATCTGCATCTGAATCATGCCCCGGACTGGATGCCATTTGCGGCGGGAGGATTTGCCACACCTTCGGGACGTGCCAGATTATTTGCCAGTGCCGGATCCGAGTCAGGGGCTGCATTGCCGCCAGTACCTGGTGAAATTCCTGTACGACCTCCGGGGCGACTGCAGCTGGTCACAGGCAAGACACTGCATTTCCTCAACAGCAGTTACAGTCATCAGGAACCTCACCGTCGCAGGGCAGGACAACTCACTGTGCAGATGCATGAGGAGGACGCTGCTGAGCGGGAGCTGCAGCACGGAGACAGCGTAATTCTGCAAAACGAGCAGGGGAGCGTACGAGCCATCTGTAGCGTGTCGCCGCACGTTCAACGCGGTGTGATCAGCATTCCCTTTGGTGGTCTTCTGGACGCATCCGGGGAATCCGTTGGAGTCAATATTCTGACGCCGGAGTGGCCAACTGACTGGGGCGGTGGCAGCGGGTTCTATGCCTGCTTTGTTGAGGTTTCTGCAGAGAAATGAAAGCCCTTGACGCTTCTGTCTGCGGGAAGAGAAACGTCCCCCTGAGCGGAGTTTCTTCCTGAATCGCGCCAGCCCGGACCTCCACACTGCGACAGCAATAAGGTGATTCGGGAAATGCTGTCGAGTCGTTTGACAGTCCCCGTGAGGTGGTTAATATCAGCCCCGTTGAGTGAGCCTTTCACCGACGGGAATTCTGCACCTGTCTGTGAATTTAACTGTCAAATTACCCCAGCGTTTCGCTGCTCCCCTCAAAATTCTTCCTGCGCTCTGGCAGGATTGCTTGTCGTCCCCCCAAACCTCGGTTGTGGGGTGCGTTTGCTTATTGGCGGGGAGGATCTGCGCGCTGGACTCAGGAGGGAAGGTAGCATGACGCTGCCGGAGAGTCACGAAGACCAGAACATGCAACCGCCGCATGGATTGCGTTCACGCAGGCGTGCATCTGAGTACCGGCAAGTCGTCGAATCTCTGCAATCCGCCGACATTCTGCATGCGTTTACTGCCAGCTCGTCAGCGCCGGCATTGTCGCCTGTGACGTTGCCGGAAGCGGTTCCGGCTGTCCCCAGCAACGCGCTCCAGTTCGACGCGATCCAGTGCGATGGGCAATCGCCGCCGGATAGGGATTTATTGGTTTCCGAACAGCTTGAAGAGACACTGCGGGCAGTCGTCGGTGAACGTGATTTTCAGCAGTGGTTCCAGACACGCAGTCGCATCGCAGTTGATGATGATCGACTTCAGGTTTTCGTCCCCAACCCATTTCTGCTCAAGTGGATGTCCGAGCGATTTCGCGCCGATCTGAGCGTGGTGGCATCGCGGTTACTGGGGCCGTCGGGCAACGTGCAGTTTGAGGTGGATGCGAGACTCGCGGCTGTGGCGGCGCCAGTGTCTGCTGAGGAGTCCGCAGAGGCGACGGTGACGAACCCGCATAGTCAGGCACCGTCTGGCAACGGACAGTCGTTTCAGGATTCTGTTTCGGCTTCGATCAGGTCGGTACAGCGGCGCGGGTCAACAGTTGAACCTGCCGCATCAGGGACTGCGACCCCTCGAAGTCGTCGACGATTCCGCAGCTTTGAGACCTTCATTTCGGGTGAGTGTAATAACATTGCAGCGATGGCTGCGATGCAGGTGGCAAATCAGCCTGGTGAGCGCTACAACCCGCTCTTCGTCTACGGAGCAACTGGCACGGGGAAGACTCACCTGCTGGAGGCTGTTTACACCGAGGTGCGTCGAAAAGATCCTGCAGCACAGGTGATGTATCTCACCAGCGAAGGATTCACAAATTACTTCACCAGTGCACTTCGCGAACGAACCGTGCCCTCCTTCCGGCAGAAATTCCGCAATGTCGATGTGTTGCTTGTCGACAATATTGAGTTTCTGGATAACAAGCGTGCAACTCAGGAGGAGTTTCTGCACACGATCGTGCAGGTGATTGAGCATGGTGGGCAGGTAGTGATCTCTTCGGATCGCCATCCCAGAATGCTGACGCGACAGCGCGAAGAGCTTACGACAAGGTTTCTGAGTGGACTGGTCTGTCGAATGGACGTACCGGACGAAGAAACGCGTCGCAGCATGGCCGCGTTCTTTCTGAAGGATCTGCAGGATGCACTGTCCCCGGAGGCAGTCGAGTTTGTAGTGCGGCACTGCAAACGGGGTGTACGTGAGATTCAGGGGGCAATCAATCAGCTGGAGAGCTGCTATCGACTCACGAAGAAGCGTGTCAGTGGCAGTCGAGCTCGACAATTGCTGGGGACTCTGCAGGAAGAAAGTCGTCGACTGGTGCGAATCAGCGACGTTGAGAAAGTCGTTTGTGATGCCTTTGGAATCAGCGCAGCAGAACTGCGTTCTTCGTCTCGTCGCCGACTGCTCGCCGTCCCGCGTGCGATTGCGATGTTTCTTTCGCGTCGGCTTACTGGATCTGCGTACCGTGAAATAGGTCTGTACTTTGGCGGTCGTGATCACAGTACTGTCGTGGCGGCAGAGAAAAAAATCAGTCGCCAGATCAGTGAAGAGACTGCGGTAGGACTGCCAACAGCATCGCGTTCCCGTACGGTCAGTGAATTGACTGACTATCTTGAACAGCAACTGCAGAGCGTTGCCTCCTGACCAGACCACGAGAGCAGGAGGCTCCGATCGCGTCAGGGACCGTTGTGGCCGTTGTGCATCAGTGTGGCCCCATGCAGCAGGCAGAGGTGTCTGAATCGCCACGAGGTTGCCCTGCCAGCACTTGTCCTTCCCGAAATGCTTGCCACTTGAGGCGATCCGAAGGCTGACTGGCTGCATGTTCAGCGAATCTGCAGGCGTGGTAAGCGATCAGCGCTGCCTTTCCAGGAGACGCCTGACCGTGAGTTCCGGCAGAAACTGCAGGATGGTCTTCGGACAAGTCCCGGGAACCGGCTGATTCTGCGGCTGAGTATGCAGGAGATCCTGGAATTGCATGCTGCCTGAGCGGTTTCAGCGAACAAGTCAGCAACGCCGGATTCGGCTGCGATTAGACTGCGGTCTGATCAACTATCGGGGACGTGGCTGTCGAAATCGGCTGCCGGTATCCGCAACGCATCACTGCATCCGATGCAGTGCAGAAGTATTCGGGGATTCTGACATGGAAGCCAGAGCATTGGGTTCAGCTGGTCGTGGTCTGACGGCACGAACACGTCTGGGGCGTGGATTGAGCGCACTGCTGGGAGGTGATGAGCCGGTGGAGGAAACGCCGGACGTGATCCCAATGGAGAGCGTTTCTGAAACGGCCGATTCAAGCGGTCGCCAGATTCGGCTGGAACTGATTGAGCGGAATCCCGGGCAGCCTCGACGGGACTTTGATCAGGCGGCGATTGACGAACTGGCGGAGAGTATTCGGCGTCATGGCGTGCTGCAGCCACTGCTGGTCCGTCCGTCCGAGGGGGATTCAGAGGTCTTTCAGCTCATTGCCGGCGAGCGTCGCTGGAGAGCTGCGCAACAGGCTGGACTGGAGTTTGTGCCCTGCCACGTGATTTCCTTTTCTGATCAGCAGGCATCCGAAGCGGCGCTGGAAGAGAATCTCAAGCGAGAAGATCTGAATATTCTTGAGAAGGCACTGGCATTTCGAGAATACCTGGAGCGTTTTGGCGGAACGATAGAAGATCTTGCTCGTCAGTTGAGCATGAGTCGGGCGAGTGTCTCCAATACGATCCGCCTGCTGGAACTGCCGGATGCCATTCAGGAGCTGCTCAGAAATGACAGTATCTCTGCCGGGCATGCCCGCGCCTTACTCCCCCTGTCCATTGAACGTCAGGTACTGCTGGCAAAGCAGGTCGCGGCACAACAGTTGTCCGTAAGGCGAACTGAGGAGGCTGTGCGAAACATCCTGAAGGCAGCTGATGAGCCAGCCGCCAGGGAAGATGCTGGCGAAAGCGCTGCTGCCTCCATCGGGCTCACCAGTCACGTGCTTTCGCTGCAGAACATGCTTCGAGATACTCTGCAGGCACGGGTAGAAATCCGTGTACGTGGAGGCGAATCCGGTCAGGTGGTGATTCACTTTGGTAACAGCAAGGATTTTGAGCGGATTGTTGGTCGCCTGCGCAAGGCATCATGAAACGCTGCTGCCGGACAGGAATGCAGGAATATGAGCGATGGAATACCACCGTTCCTGCGAGGCTGTACCGATGGCGTATTGCTGTTGCTGCATGTTCAGCCGGGCGCCCGACAGGAACGCATGCTGGGCATGCATAGTGAGCGTCTGAGACTGTCAGTGCGAGCCGTGGCAGAGAAGGGGCGAGCAAACGAGGCGGTGATCAGTCTTGTCGCTGCAAAGTTGCAGTTATCGAGGGCGCAAATCAGCCTTGTGCGCGGCACAACCAGCAGACTGAAGGACGTCATGATCACCGGGATTGGCATTGCCGAGATCGCTGCTCGGCTGGAGCACGGTCACTACGGCAGGGATCCTCAGTGATGCTGCTGAAACGTTGACTTACCAGATTCCAGCGTTGCGACTGGTGAGGCCGCGGAGGCTCAGCAGTGGCCATATTCGAGCCCTGGCTGGGAAGGAACAGATGGTCATATGCAGTGGACCATGCATTGCTTCGCTGCGGAAATTGTGAAGCTGGCTGGGATCCGTCAGGCACCTGCATGATTTTGCGAGCTCAAAAAAAACAGCCAGGCAGCTTGATGCCGCCGGGCTGTCGCAGTCTTTGCTTCCAGTTGATTCAGATCACTTCGCCAGGTCGGCTCCGTTGACTTCCACGGGCTTGAGCACGTTTTCTCCGGCCTTGACTTCGACGACGTACTTGCGGTCGATATAGCCTACGCGCTCATGCCAGATCCGGAATGTGTGTTCACCCGGTGGCAGGTTGGGGATTTCAAATTTTCCATCCTTGTCAGTAACGGCAGCATACGGGTGATCACAAACAAGCCAGTAGGCGCCCATCCATGGATGGAAGTCGCAGGTAACCTTGAACGGCAGCGTTTCACTGGAACGCAGATCAACCTTCTGACCGTCACCTGCCTTTGTGTTCGCCCCGATCAGAACATTCACGGCGAGATTCTTGAGCGGATAGGTGTGTGTATTGTGAGCGATTGGATCGCTGGAAATCACTTCCACTGTCTGTCCAGCCATCAGCACCATTGCGTGTGGGCGGAACTGGCAGTTTTCCTGATCGAAGAGCACCGTCTTTGTGGCATCTTTCTGAGCGTCCGGGTGGACCTTGCCGGGACCTTTGGGCATGTAGACAAACGCGTTTGCGAGGCCGCCATTTTCACCGTTGATGACAATGTCATCCTTGTAGGTATCTTTTGTCGCGCAGACTTCGCGATCCTTTACTTCGGCACCCTGCTTATGCAGCAATTCGGGTTTCGGAGCGTTCCCTTTGACAATGATCTGTCCGGAAATGGTACCCCAGTCTTCAGCTGTAGCTGCTGTGGACAGCAGGGCTGTAAGGGCTGCGGAGAGCAGAATTCGGTTCATGGTAATATCCTTCGTATCGAAAACTGTGAGAATGCTGCGTTACTGAAAGGCCTAAGGCAGGCGATCTGAGCAGGCAAAGTCCGGACTGTTGGTTTCTGGTCGCTGCACGGAAGATTCACAATCCGGATTCTCTGTTTTGCGACCGATTGCTGTGATGTCTGATTACGTGTCGTACGACGCTGCTGTTGGGAGGAGAACCGCATGCGGAACGGCCTGGTTAACAGCCTCAAATTCATTGTAGGCGCGTGATTTTGGCTTGGGTAATTCTCTGCACAAGTTCCGAAAAGTTCCTGGGCCCATTTTCAGTGTTGGGAGATTCTGCACTGTCAGGGGGAATATGGGGAGTCGTCCCGACATCAGAACAGTTGTCCGCGATCGCCGGGCTCAAAAGCAGCAGGGAAATGCTGGATCTCGGGCTCTGGCTGGTCGTTTCTCCAGAGAATTGAGATGACATCCAGTCGTGCGGGGCGTTCGAGGCGATTGTGTTTCTTGAGCCAGCATAAAGCGGCGCGGCTGATTCGATTGCGTTGTTTCTGCTGCACGGCTTCCCATGGGGCCCCATCTGCATCAGAACTGCGAGTCTTGACTTCTACAAAAATCGTCATGCCTCGGTGTTCAGCGATAATGTCGATTTCGCCATAGGAGTTGCGATACTGCTTCTGCAGGATGCGACACCCCAGCTTTCTGAGGTAACGCACTGCGGCACGTTCTCCCCGATCACCCAGAAAGTGAGGGAGAAATCCGGGCATGGTGACAACTCCTCAGGTCAGGATATCGGTGAGCACTGTTCCGTGGACGTCGGTAAGTCGCATGTCGCGACCGCCGGATCGAAACGTCATTCGTTCGTGATCAACGCCCATCAGGTGCAGCATCGTGGCGTGCAGATCGTGAATCTCTGCACGTTTCTCAACGGCTTTGTAGCCGAATTCGTCCGTGGCCCCGTAAATGGTACCGCCCCGGATTCCTGCACCTGCCATCCACATGGAGAATCCAAATGGATTGTGGTCGCGACCGTTACTGCCCTGGGCAAACGGTGTCCGCCCGAATTCACCACTCCAGACGACAAGAGTGCGTTCAAAGAGACCCCGCTGTTTCAGATCTGCGAGGAGTGCAGCAATGGGCTTGTCCACGGAACGCGCGTTCTTCGTGTGGCCATCCTGCAGATTGTTGTGCTGATCCCAGCGATCTCCATTACCACCGGGACAGGTGAGTTCGATGAACCGAACCCCCCGTTCCACAAGTCGTCGGGCCAGCAGACACTGTCGCCCGAAGGTACGCGTGTTTCCAAATTCGTCCTCGAGTCCATATTGCTGCTGGGTTTCCTGCGATTCATCACTCAGATCCACAAGATCCGGAACAGCCAGCTGCATTCCAGCAGCGAGTTCGTAGTTACGAATTGCTGATTCCACCTGATTATCACGGCCATAGAGACTGCGCGTCTCCAGATCCAGACTGCGAATCAGATCCAGCTTGCGTCGCTGCTGTTCTGCTGATTCTCTGGGAAGAATGTCTGAGACAGGGGTATTCCCGAGGCCGAATACGGACCCCTGAAAGCTTGCAGGCAGGAAACCGCTGCCAAAGTTATCGAGCCCGCCGGGAGGAATCAGGCCACCGTTGAGAATGACAAAGTGGGGAAGATCTTCGCATTCTGACCCAAGTCCATAGCCAAACCATGCCCCCATTGACGGTCGTCCCTGCAGGCCGGAGCCAGTGTGCAGGAAATAGTTGGCATTGGTGTGTTCCGAAAATGCTGAGGTCATGGATCGAATGACGGCGAGGTCGTCCACGTGGCGGGCGATCTCAGGAAACAGATCGCTGACTGGAGTTCCGGATTGACCGTACTGGCTGAACTTCCAAAGTGATGGCAGAGTTGAGCCAATGTTATTGAACTGCGTTGGCTCGATCTGGTCTGGAAATGGCTTGCCCTGCCAGCGTTCCAGTTCAGGCTTGGGATCGAAGGAGTCGACCTGAGAAACTCCTCCGTCCATGTACAGGAAAATGACGCTGTGCGCTTTGGATTCAAAGTGGGTTCCAGGGCGCTCAGAACCACTGCCCTCGTCACGTCTGGTGTCTGCTGCAGACGCAGAGGCTCCCAGAAGATGTTCCGCCGCAACCGCTCCAAATCCACACGAAGCGGCCTGCAACAGGTCACGTCTGGCGGGAAGAAGGGGGCGATATCGACCGCAGTGCGAACGGGTCATCAGAAGATTCCTGGTCCGGTATTGAACAGTGCAGTATTGAATATTCCGTGGGGAGTGCAGTAGCTGACAGCTTCGGTAATTCTCCGGTTGTGATCCGGTTGAGGCAACCGTTCTGCTCAGAAAGTGCAGGAATCAGCATTACTGTCGGCAAGATTCAGAATGGGGGCTGGTCAAGTTCATTCGGCTCATGTCGCCCACGAATCAGTTCTGAACGGTCGACTGCAGCTGCAGAGAAGGATGTCGGGGAGATATTCAGTGTTTCGTCATCCTGAATATGCTCTTCGGGCAGTTCGGCACCGGGTTCTTCCTGCATTTCAAACAGGAATCGGGAGGGAATGGAATCTCTGCGTTTTCCCCATTTCATGCGGGAAGCTGAGCGGGTGATGGTGAGATGATCCATTGCCCGCGTAATCCCGACGTAAGTCAGTCTTCGCTCTTCTGCAATGGCCTTCTCTGTTCCATCATCGATGCTGCGTTTGTGCGGCAGAAGTCCTTCTTCCAAACCCACCAGATAAACGCGTGGGAACTCGAGCCCCTTGGCGGAATGCAGCGTCATCAGTCGGACACTGTCGCGATCTTCCTTGTCATCCGATTCTTCATCACGATCCTGGAGGGCCATGGACTCGAGGAATCCTGTCAGGCTGGGGGCAGGGGTTTTCTCCACATAAAGAGCGATGGTACTGATGAATTCTTCGAGCAGGTTCTGGCGGGCTTCGCGCTGTGCTTCGTCCTTGTACTGTCTGGCGATTTCTGACTCGTAGTCGACTTCTCTCATCAGCTGTCGAGCCAGTTCCGGAAGATCTGCGGGAGCAGAATGAATGGCATTACGATATCGCGCAAGCAGGCTGCGGAACTGCAGCATGGCCGAGACTGTTCGATCCGGAATCTCTCTCAGGCGGTTGAGCTCATCGACCATATCCCAGAATCTGACCCCTTTTTTCACGGCGTTCTGCAGCACCTTCTCCGTGGATCCACTGCCGATTCCGCGAGTTGGCGTGTTGATGATTCGCAGCAGACTGACCTCATCCTGAGGATTATCGATCGTCTTCAGGTAGGCCATCAGGTCTCGGATCTCTCGACGATCGAAGAAGGACTGACCGCCAACAAGCTGATAGGGCACTTTCTGGCGGCGCAATTCCTGCTCAAAAACACGCGGTTGTTCATTTGTCCGAAAAAGAATCGCCACCTGTCCTGCTTTGACACCCAGTTCCGACACCAGATAGGAAATCTCCTCAACAATCCGCCGCGCTTCCGACTCTTCATCCTGAAACACCTGCAGACGGACACCGGACTGTGTCGGCTTGTGAGCAATCAGAGTTTTCTCATGGCGGTTTCGGTTGTGTCTGACCAGTCGGTTCGCACAATCGAGGATAGCTTTTGTGCAGCGGTAGTTGTTTTCCAGGCGAACGGTGCGGGTGCCGGAAAAGTGTGATCCAAAGTTGATAATGTGTTCCACTTCAGCGCCACGCCAGCCATAGATGGACTG
>JALRDR010000458.1 GCA_023262145.1 Planctomycetaceae bacterium
CCATCCAGCCATCTCGAGCCAGCAGGTCCAGGCGTCCGTCGGCATTCAGATCGCCGACACCCAGACCATGCCCGAAGGGAATCGGAGCGATCTTTGCCGAAACCGAAACAAAAGACCACGGCTTCAGCGGAGATTCGGGATCACGTCGATAGAAGCCGTAGTGCCCCTCCCGCGTGCAGATCAACTCTGGTACTCCATCTCCCGTCAGATCTGCAAACTGCGGCGCTTCGTTGCTGACAGAATCCGCTACCTGAATCTTTTCCCAGAGTGATGTGGCAACTTCCCTGCCGGGGTTCTGGTACACAAAACCCGGCGTCCCGGGAAATCCGGCCGTCAGAATATCCTTCCAGCCATCGCCGTCAAAATCAAAAACCCACGCAAAAAAATGATCGGCATAACGCTCTCTGGGCTGCGGTACAGCGGGGTATATCTCGTGACGTGCAGTGAAGTCAGGTCCCGCATACCAGTGCGGACCATAGACGACGTCCGGATGACCATCGTTATTCAGATCCCCCGCTGCAGCCCCCTCCGAATAGTACACGTCCGTCAGCGACTGCCGACGGAAACTGTGCAGCACAAAGTCCTCAGCGAACACCGGCGAGCTTGAAGTCCATGAAAAAATCAGAACATGCACTGACAACCAGAGACGCTTCATTGAAATACCTGTTCGCAGAAGTTGGAAGGCCCGATCGCCCCGAAACACCGTACCCGGCGGTCACGATGAACTGAACTGCAGTGTTCAGCAGCCGACAGGATTTTATCCTTACGAGCAGAAATCTGCCATGTTATCGACCGGACCTGCCCAGCTGAGAGATCAGGTTCAGGGAATCCCCGCTGCAAAGCTCTCAGAATTCTGCGGTTCGATTCAACTGCAGTGTTTCAGCGAAACCTCATCGATATCAGATTCGCTGAATTCGTTCCTTTCGGCATAAATGCAAGGCTTTACGGATCTTCCCCCGTTCAGTGGCATTCCCGCTGACTCCGGGCGACTTCCGCTGCCGACATTCTGAACAGGACTGCAAACGCGTCTGGACCTTTCCGTGAACTGTCTCTGTCCTGAGGCTCCACGAAAAGCCGCGTGAACACTACGATTTCCCACGGGTAGACTGTCCGCCGGGATCTCTCCATCACCCGCAACAACCATGAATTCGCGCGTCTGGCCAGACCAACCTCGGAGACACTCATGCTTGCACAACTGATTCCCGAGAGCGGTGCCCCACCAATTACTCTCGAGGCTGCCATCAATGTTCTGGGCAGAAGCTCGCGGTTGTGCGACGTGGTGCTTAATGACAGCAGCATCTCCAAAATGCACTGCATGCTCGTCAAGACTGATGGACTGATCTACCTTCGTGACCTGGGCAGCACCAATGGGACCCGGGTCAACGGACAGCGAGTAATCCGTGGCGCACTTCTTCCGGGTGACCAACTAGCGTTCGGTGCACTTGGCTTCAAAGTACACTTTGGACCAGACCGTAGTTCCCGAATTGCTGCCCCCACCAAACCAGCGAAAAAGGCTGACACGGGCACCAGTCAAAGCGATGTCAGGCTGCTCGGAGACTCCGACTTCCTGCTGGTGGACTGAAGGCTGCTGCTTTCCGAGCACTGCTGCCGCTCAGTTCACGCCCACGCAAAACTGCTGTCGAGGCCTGCTGCCGATGACACCATCTGCGGCCTCTACGTTCTGCTCAGAAACAGCTCTGCAGCTGCTTCTGCATTCTCAAAACATGGTGCATTCGTGTCGTTGTTTACCGTGGGATGAATTCCCTCGTGACACCCTCTAGACTTGTTCGCAAGGAACAGAGCGTGTCTTTGCAGCAGCTTTTCAGCA
>JALRDR010000530.1 GCA_023262145.1 Planctomycetaceae bacterium
TGCCGGATTCGCTGTTTCCTGCGGGCTCGGCGTGAAGGTCAAGGCCGAAGGAATCGGTGGCACTGGTGTTGCTGGAACCATGCCTGCCGAGACGCCGGGGTACGGGTCCTGAGCTGTTTCAGAGCTGCCGAGGAGATCTTCCAGAGTGGTAAGATCCGGAATCTCTTCATCCGAGTTGTCAGTGGCTGCTGTCTGCCGAATCATGACATGACCGGATACTTCAGTTTGTTCCCAGCCCGTCCAGGAAACTTCGCCGGCTGCCGTGTTGCTTATTCCTGCCGTTCGGCGGATGTCGTTCGTAGTTGGCTCGCTGGCCGTCTCTTCGTTCGCAAACAAAGCGAGCATGCTGTCAAACTCTTCCGAGTAGCTGCGGGTGTCGGCCGTCAGACTCGCTGCCAGGGCTGTCCGGGATCTCTGCTGGACTTGCCGATTGTGCTCTGCTGTCGTCTGGAGCGACTGCGGCTCCATCAGCAGTGCCTCCAGCCGCGCAAGATGTTTCTGGTGCTCACTCTTGACCTGTCCTGCTGAGCGAGCCTGAACTGGGGTGATCGCTGTCGGTGAATGGTCGACCGATGCTGCCTCTGCTGAGTCGCTGGTGGTGGCTGAGGCAGGCATTGCGTCGCCGACAAGGAACGGGTCGCCGGATGGAAAGCTCGCCTGGGGCGAATTTTCTGAGGTGCCCTGTTCAAAGGCTGATTGCAAACCGGGCTCGAGCCCGGTTTCACTGACATTCGGCTGCGATCGTTTCAGGGAACGAAAGAATGCAACACCTTCAGGTTTTGAACTGGACTGCTGTTGCCCAGTTGCCGGTCTGAACGCGCCGCTCAACAGGTTTCTGACCGAGCCTGTCGAGCAGCCGGCTGAGATCAGCATCATGAGACCTGCGGCCGCGAGCGCAATCCGTCCATCACGTTGGAAATTACTTTTCGCTGGAGTATTGGGTTCCACGATTGCCCCTCCCGTGAGTCTCCGTGCCAGCTTCGCCAGTCGATTCTGCTGCAACTGAAGCAGCGGAACGATGAAGCGACAGGAGTATGCAACGGGTCCGTACCTGTACCCGTTCACACAAATCACCCTGACAATCGTTGCTATCGGCTCATCCGAAGCATTCGGAAAAGTCTCACATTGCCAACTTCCCTGCAGAACACCTGCAACAGTCTGAATTTTGCTGGTTCCGGCGACAGGGCGGGGCTGGTAAGCGAGGGTGAATTTGCGGGCTGAGTGGACATTTCGGTCAGCCGTGCCCTGGCGACGGTGTTTCTGCAGGCAGCAGAATCGCCAGTGACGATCGACAGCGATGGATGAACACGGCCGCGAGCGTTCAGAGGTGCAGGTGGCTGAATGCCTCTGCCACGGGCATTACGTAGCCGATGTAGAACGGGCCAAATTCGGCATATTTTGCCGAAGCACGATCAAATCGCATCTCGTACACGATTTCCTTGATGTGCTCCGGTGCACGGCTCCACAGAGTGACGCCCCATTCCCAGTCATCAAAGCCGGTCGATGCAGTAATCAGCTGTGAGACCTTTCCGGCGAACTTGATTCCCGATGTTGCGTGTTCGGCCATCAGTTCACTGCGAACGCTGAATGGTTCCAGAAACCAGTTTGCCTGCGGGATGCGAATCTTGTTCATCGGGTAGAAGGTGACAACCGGAAACGGCGGTAGCTCCGGGTACAGTCGTTGCTGATTCATTGCCGGCAGGCGTTGTTTGTAGGCATTGATCTTGGCTTCGAAAGCCGGGTCATCTGGCGCAGTTCCTTCGCGTTTCAGACGCTCTGCATACTGCTCCACAGTGGGCACGTACTCACTGATTTCCGTAATTGAAACGAACGACCAGGCCGGCTGCAGAACAGCGCCAAGGCGACTTGCACGCACTCGCTGTCGAATGGAATTAATTCGGAGCGGATCCGGGTCCATCATGATGATACCAAGATCAGCTGTGTGCCCGGAGATGGCCAGAGTCTGCAGGCGTTTGGGAGCGTGTGCGGAATCCGGATTCAGAATCTCGGCAACTTCCGCTCGGCCCCGAGCCACATCGCGACCTTTCATGGCAGCAAGCGCACTCTGATTGATGCGATAGTAAAGATGCAGGCAGTGCCAGCCTTCACTCATCTTCACTGTCGGGTCAGGCAGTTGCACCTGTGGTCGCTGTGGTCTTTCCACGATTCTGTGCTTTCGTTAACGAGGAATTATTCGATGCGGTGCTGCTGCAGCAGGGCAGATCCAGTCAGGTCTGGGCGGAGTCATTCATGAGGGTGTCGCCATGACTACGAAACAGTTCCAGCAGCAGCTGCTGTAGTTTCTCACCACCACGCTCAGCAATGGCAATTATCCGATCAATATCTGCTGGTTCCAGAGCATCCGGCAGGCACATGTCAGTGACGACCGAGAACGCCGCCACCTGCATGCCACCGTGCAGCGCGGCAATGCACTCCGGCACCGTGCTCATCCCGACCACGTCGGCCCCGACCAGTTTGAGCATCC
>JALRDR010001159.1 GCA_023262145.1 Planctomycetaceae bacterium
AAGTGGCTGGCACCGTGAAAAGTGGCTGGCACCGTGAAAGTGGCTGGCACCGTGAAAGTGGCTGGCACCGTGAAAGTGGCTGGCACCGGAAAAGTGGCTGGCACCGGGAAAGTGCCGGATATCGCCGCACCTGGCTGCACCCATGATCAAGCACGTGGGATGCGGTGCTCCTGCTGGCGAAATACTTTCGGCGCCCATTCTTCAGCTGAAAAGGGGGCAACGTTCAGGTTTTTCGGGCATTCGGAGCAATCGTCTCCATCGGTGCGGAAGTAAGAACTCTGATTTTCGTCAGAACCAGACTGATCCTTGCAGACGTCAAAGTCCGATACCTGAAAGTGTTGCAATTCCGCGCGGAATTTGTGCCCAGCGGACCGGCCTGACTGATGGCTGGATCAATGGGTGGTGTGGGCGGTTTAGGCTGCCTGCCTGAATGCCGGCCGCGGGGAACGGGGGGCAATGCCTGCATGTTCTTTCGGGGGAAGTGACGGTGAAACGTCCAGGTATTATCGCAGCAGGTCTGCTGGGCACTGCCACAGTGGGTTGTTTTCTATTTCAGCAGCAACTGCATCTTGGTGCTTCTGAAGATGACCGCGGTTCATTCCGTGAGGCCTTCAGGGCAACTGCGGCAGAATCGGATCCTGCAGCCGAAGATGGCATTCGCCTCAATTACTTTGATGCGACATGGGATCGCGTGCTTGGCGACTTCGCAGAGCATCAGAGTCTCACGCTGGTGATGGATCGAGTGCCATCCGGTCGCTTTGCTCGTCGCGACCGCAACTTCCACGATCCCCAGGGAGCACTTCGAATCCTGAACAGTGAACTGGAACATCAGGGTTTCCGACTCCTGGTTCAGAATCGCTTCCTGATTGTCCTTGATCTTGACCAGGCCCGTACACAGTACTCCCGGCCACGGTTGCAGCCGGAAGTTGCCCAGCAATCCCGATCCGGTATGCGGACTGCAGCAGCTGCTGATGATCGACGAACGCTGGCTGATTCGCCGTCTTCGCGTCGGTCCGGCGTCCCTCAGCCGCCGGCATCACCGGTTCGTCGAGCAGGCGGAAGTGCTGAAGAGACAGCCCGCAGCTTTGACACACTCATCCCTGGCGGATCCCCACGCCGTCCGATTCAACTGGTTTCCGGTCTGCGTGGTGGTGGCGACGAACGTTCGCAACCAGCCGCACAGGAAGCCGATACTCTGGAGACCATTCCGCTTACTGAAGCCGACGCTGCTGCGGTTGCCCGCACGCTCTTCGTAGTCTTCAAGGGCCGTGCTGAACTGGAACGCGAAGGTCTGAATAACCTGCCGGGTTTCACGGTCTTCAGCAACAGCGCCGAAGAAGAGCAGGACCCCGCAGTGCTGTTCCGTGTCGCCATCGACCAGAACCGCAACGCACTCACATTCTCTGCACCTTCGCGACGCATGCAGACGCTGCGTCGCCTCGTTTCAGACCTCGATCGACCGGCAGAGTTTGCATCCGATTCGGACGTACGACTGATTCCAAACAACAGTATTCCTGTTGATTCGGTGGAACAGCTTTCCACTCGGCTGACACAACTGGTGGCAATGGCGGATGAGCAGCGTCCGAATGCAGCTTACGACGATCCTGCGCCTGCTGCGGCAGATTCTGACGACGAGTCACCAGCGATTAATCTGCGTGGTGAAGTGACCGTGCAGGCCATGCAGGACCTGCAGTTGCTCATTCTGAAAGGAAATGCTGCCGACGTAGATCGCGTCGAAGGCATCATCCAGCAACTGGAAAATGTGAGCGTGGGTTCACTGCCATCCATTCACATCCTTGCCCTGCAGAATGTCGACTCTGAGGCAATGGCAACGCTGCTGGAAGAGGTGTACACACAACTGGCAACGCTTCGTGAACAGTCATCCGGCAGTAACCGCAAGACGGCATCATTTCTGCCGGTCGTGCAGCCCAACGCTCTGCTGATCATCTCCTCCGAAGTGGAACGCGAATCCATCCTCGATCTGGCGTCCACTCTCGACGCCCCGACATCGCCGGATCTGGAATTTGAAGTCTTCCCGCTGAAAAGCGCCATTGCTTCGCAGGTGGTCACGTCCCTGACGTCTTTCTATGAAGAACGACCGGGGCTGGGCACCTCACTGCGAACCTTCGCCGACGTTCGGACCAATTCCGTCATTGTGCAGGGGCGTCCCAACGAACTGGAGGAAGTCCGCAAACTGATTTCCCGAATTGATCAGGACGCGCCAGCGGCGACATCCATAATGCGAGTCATCCGCTTGCGAAATTCGGTCGCTGAAGAACTCAGCACCACCATCAATCAGGCCATCCAGGCGGTCATCAGCCCGCCACAACAGACCACCGGTGGTCAGGCCGGCTTCGGTGGATTCGGAAACCAGCAGGGAGCTCAGGAACTGCGAGACAGCAAGTCTGTTGCAGTCGAATTCCTGTCGTCCGCCGGTGGCGTTCGTGAACTCATTCGTTCCGGAATTCTGGCCGACGTCCGAGTCAGTTCTGATGCTCGTTCCAACAGCCTCATCGTGACGGCTCCTGAAGCCAGCATGGGACTGATGGAAGCACTGATCCGCGAACTCGATCAGACTCCTGAGGCCACCTCGGAGATCAAGGTCTTCACGCTGCAGAATGCCGATGCCCAGCAGTCGGTCGATCTGCTCACCGCACTTTTTGAAGATACCAATCAGCAGGATCAGCTGGGGGTACAACTGGCCGGGACCGAAGGTTCCTCCAGCAGCCTCATTCCATTGCGGTTCTCAGCGGACATCCGCACAAATACGGTTCTCGCAGTCGGCAGTGCAGAATCGCTCAGCGTAGTCGAAGCAGTCCTGCTGCGACTGGATTCTGACGATACCCGCCAGCGATCCACCTCGGTGATTCCACTGCGGAACGCTCCAGCCGAACTGGTCTCCGAAACGCTGCTGGATTTTCTTGAACAGCAACAGTCTCTGCAGGACAGCTCTGAGGATCTGATCAGTAATATCGAACGCATCCGTCAGGAAGTCCTGGTCTCCCCGGATACCAACAGTAACTCCCTCATCGTGAGTGCCTCGCCACAATACTTCAGCCAGATTCTGCAGATCATCGACCAGCTGGATGCCCAGCCACCGGAAGTCGTGATCCAGGCTCTGCTTGTGGAAGTGACGCTGGATGCCACCGATGAATTCGGAATTGAACTGGGTTTCCAGGATCCACTGCTGCTGAATCGCAGTCTCAATACCACCACGGCGGGCGGGCAGACGTCCATCACCGCAGGTCCCGGCCTGAACTTCAATAACACCCAGATTCCACTCGGCGGAAACTACCTGAGTGAGGGAACCTTCCCGAGTACCCTTGCTTCGCAGGGGCTGAGCAACTTCTCGCTGGGACGGTCAAACACTGACCTCGGCTTCGGCGGCTTTGTTTTCTCGGCACAGTCGGATGCGGTAAGCGTCCTGCTGCGAGCTCTGGCAGCCCGACGTACCGTACAGATTCTGTCTCGTCCCCAGGTGCGTACCACACATAACAACGAAGCTTACGTCACGGTCGGTCAGCAGGTACCTATTGTCAACGGGGCCACCCCGACCCAGTTCGGGGCCACCCCGCAGGTCAGCAATACCAATGTCGGGATCACGCTGCGTGTGACTCCCCGAATCACTCCCGATGGCATCATCGCCATGAATGTCTTCGCCGACAAAAGCAGCCTGGCTGCCAATGGCGTACCGATCTTCGTAAACGGTGACGGTTCGGCCATCGAATCTCCAATCATCAATCAGTCGCAGGCTCTGACCACCGTCAACGTACCCAACGGTCAGACGATCGTGATCGGTGGAATGATCACCAAAAGTGATGCCAGCAGTGAGGCGAAAGTGCCATGGCTCGGCGATCTGCCGATCATCGGTCAGGCCTTCCGCTACGACAGCAATACTTCAGCCAGAACAGAACTGCTGATCTTCCTGACGCCACGCATTGTGCTCAGCGATCTGGATTCCGAACTCATTAAACAGGTCGAGTCAGAACGCATGCACTTCCTCGAATCTGATGCGGAAGACC
>JALRDR010000606.1 GCA_023262145.1 Planctomycetaceae bacterium
ACTGACATGCCAAAGAACAAAAACGGCAGCCCCATGAGAAAAGTTGTCCGACCCAGCCAGACAGATTTCAGCGGAGTCGCCCGCAAGCCTGAAGACATCAACAGTGGAGCAACAGACTGGCCCAGTCGATTCAGCAGTGGAAGCAATCCCCGTAGAACGCCGGAACCGGAAAGCGAATCCAGAAATGCCGGAATAATCACACTTTCGGTTTTGAAGATCCAGGCGATTCGAAAGAGCGACTGGTTCAGAAGCAGCACAAGCAGGTTGTGACGTTCGTTGCTGCTTACAGATTCCGGCTTCATTTCTGCTGCTTCCAGTTGTCAGCATCGTAGACAACACAAGCGGCTTCCGGGAACGGGATGTTCCCGTCTCGCAATGGACGCTGGCGCTTTATGGAAACTAACGCAGACAATTTGTGCCCTGAACAGACGCTGTATGAATCTGCCTGGCACACCCTCAGTTTCCTGTCCAGCCGATATACCGGGATCCCTGACCGCAGGCTGAAATCTCCCGCATCCTTGTCGGCCACGCAACCTCTACTGTCCCGCCAACGATGACTTTCCACCTTTCCATACCAGACGGACCGCAGCACCGGCAGATGCGAGGCATTTCCGCATTACCATACCCTTCAGGACAATACCCTTCAGGCACAAGTGCTCCCATTTCGCTGACGGCTCTGGTGACCTGGCACTGGTGACCTGCACTGGCGACTGCCACGAAGCTGCGGCAGCCAGGTCATCACTATCAAGCGACTCGGGAAACGCGCTGCGAAAGGTACAGCAGACCGCCTGTCGCTGTCTGTCCGGCACCGCGATAAAGATACCCGAGACTCAGCTGGACATCTCCACGGACACGCAGCAACAGCTTCTCTGCCTGGCGATGGTCCGGTCCGAGCAGGTGCGCACTGTCGCGATCGATCAGCTGACCTGGCACCCATCGATGGCCAGGACGACACCCTGCTCAGTCAGCCTGGCAGCGAACCCATTCAATGCGTTTGCCGACACGCAAAGGCGGCCTGCCTTCAAAAAAGGCGTCTCCAGGGCTCGGTCCACTAAGGTCGCCGCTGGTGTGGCTCAGGGAATACTGTCTGCGATTGTACGGATTCCCGGATCCGACAGCTGCCGGACATCCCAGGAATGGCTCCGCACGCATCAGCCCCGAAAGAAGGCAGATCCACTTCCAGCAACTGCCAGCATCGCCTCCTGCCGGGGAAAACTATCGGAACACGCGGCACACAGCGGCGTACGCATCCCGGAAAACGTGGCTGCGGTTCTCGGGCCGGGCAGCACATCGCTTCGTAATACAGGTCGCTCACCTGCCCGGGAGAAGGTCAGCTGATTTCGCCGGCTTCGGCCAGCTCGAAGAGTGTTTCGTAACGGAACTGCATTCCCTGTTCGATGTTTTCGAGAATTCGTTCTTCAGACATGATGAATTTCATCATCCCGCCCGGCGGGTCAAAAGTGATCTCATCTGTCAACCGACATTCATTCGCTGACACTACTTCAATCTGCTGTCGGTGTCTCCACGACGGCATTACGCCGTCAATCAGTTCCTCAATGATTTCACTGTCCGTTACTTTTTCATAACGGTGTGTCATTTTCTGTTTGAGCCCTATTGCCGTGATACGAAAGGTGATTTCAGCACCTTCTGCAATCACGTCCGGGGCGGACAGAATCTCCAGCTCGATCTCCGGATCACTGATCTCCGGCAGATTCGCTGGCTTACCCAGAAATGATCGAAGTGCAGAAGCAGTGCAGGGAAGCACAGTCGATGTTGTGGATGCGGACATTGTCCCGTTCTATTGAGAGTCAGGCGTTGAGCAGAAGTGATTCGCCAATCGATGCACTCCTGTGCTGATCAATAACACCGTAACGCTGAGCTTCCGGTTGCACGGTTGTTTGATGACCGGCCGCAAAGGCAGGTATCTGCAGGATTGCAACCGCAACCTTCACGGCTCAAGCGTTCATAGCTCAGCCATTTGAGCGGTCTGAGTGGTTTCGTTCGGAAGCGGTCTGCTGCTGGCGTTCACGGTAGAGTTCTCGAAATGACTTCCGGGGAGCTTCCGGCAGTTCTCGGGCTTTGCCCCACAGTCCGGCCGGTGTCAGTCTGCTGTAAGTCAGAAACCTGGGTGTCCAGCGAAGCGCTTTGCGAGCGATCCGGCCAACCAGACTGTAGAGCCATGGTCTTGAAAAGACGGTGGCGAGCACTTTCATCTGCAGTTTCTTGCCACGTTCGAGCAGGTTCTTTGAGTCCAGGTGCTCCCGCAGCGCGAACAGCTGATGGTGCAGCGGAATTCGCACCGGGCAGACATCGGTACAGGAGCCACAGAGACTGCATGCAAATGGCAGGGTACTGTGTTCTTCGGGAGTTCTGAGCGGGGTCAGAATGGAACCGATGGGGCCCGGTACTGTTGATTCGTAACTGTGCCCCCCGCTTCTGCGGTACACCGGACAGGTATTCATGCAGGCTCCGCAGCGAATACAATCGAGACTGCGACGAAATTCCGACTGCAGGATCTCTGTGCGGCCATTGTCAACAATGACAATGTGGAGTTCTCCGCCCTGTTGAGGTCCATGGAAGTGAGATGAATAGGTGGTCACCGGCTGACCTGTGGCAGATCGGGCAAGGAGTCTGAGAAAAACGCTCAGGTCTTCTGCGCGCGGAATCAGTTTTTCCATTCCCATGCAGGCGATGTGCACCGGTGGCACACCTACTCCGAGATCCGCATTTCCTTCATTGGTGCAGATTACAATGCCGCCCGTTTCTGCGATGGCAAAGTTGACTCCGGTCAGACCGGCATCGGCCTTGCAGAAGCAGTCACGAAGGTGCTGCCTTGCGGCTTCCGTCAGGTACTCCGGATCGGAAGCACCTTTTTCTGTACCAAGGTGTTCGTGGAAGCACTCGCCGACTTCTTCCTTGCGAATGTGGATTGCGGGCAGCACGATGTGACTGGGCGGTTCTTCTCGCAACTGAACGATGCGTTCCCCAAGATCAGTGTCGACAACATGGATGCCGTGCTTCTCCAGCCACGGATTCAGATGGCATTCCTCTGTCAGCATGGACTTGCTTTTGACAAGGTTCTGTACCTGATGCTGCTGCAGAATTGACAGTACAATCTGGTTGTGTTCTTCGGCATCCGCTGCCCAGTGCACGACGGCTCCGTGTGCAGTTGCATTCTTTTCGAACTCCTGCAGGTAGTCTGCCAGCAGTGACTGAGTGTGCTGCTTGATGGCGGACGCTGTGGCGCGAAGCTCTTCCCATTCAGGAACGCTGGCAGCCATGCGGTCACGCTTCTGCCGCACAAACCAGAGGGCTCGGTCGTGCCAGTGGGCCCGTTCTTCGTTGGCGGTGAAATCTGCGGCAAGAGCAGGATGTCCCATGATTATTCTCCGCCCTGCTGTGCAGGTTCAGCAGTCTGCAAGCCGGGTGTCCGCAGTGCCTCGGCCAGAATCTCAGCGAAATGCATGACTCGAATCGGCAGCCTGCGTCTGCGAATAATTCCGTCGAGGTGCATCAGACACGACATATCACCTGCCGTGAGCACCTGAGTTCCGGCCTGCAGGTGATCGTCGATTCGGTCCTGTCCCATCATCGCGGAAACTGCCGCCTCACTGACCGCAAACGTACCGCCAAATCCACAGCATTCGTCAGGCCGCTGCAATTGCGCAAACTGAATTCCATCCAGTCCCTCCAGCAGGTTCCGGAGCAGACTGTCACGGCAGGTCATCTCTTCCGAGCAGCCGGCAAGGCGAAGTTCACGCAGACCATGGCAACTTTGATGAATCCCCGTCTGAAAAGGAAAGCTGCCGGAGAATGAGTGGCCAAGAACATTGATCAGGAATTCACTGAGCTCAATTGTTCGGCTGCGAACTTCAGCCGCCTTCTGATCCTGCCGGTCTACCAGGTGATCGTAGTGATTGCGGACCATGGAAACGCAGCTTCCCGATGGTGCCACCACATAATCGTAGCCGGCAAATGTGCTCACAAAATGTTCTGCCAGAGGTCTCGCCTGGTCCATACAACCACTGTTCGCCATGGGCTGGCCGCAACAGGTCTGGCCTTCTGGAAAGTCAACGCTGACGCCGCATGCTTCCAGAACGGCGACGGTAGCCAGTCCCACCCCGGGGTAGAACTGGTCGACATAACAGGGAATGAACAGAGCGACTTTCACGCTTGAACGCTCCGGCGAGTGAAGATCTGAATAACTGGCAGCATCTGACCTCGGTGGGGCTTTACCTGATCAGAAACGGAAACGGCACATGCCAGGACCAGTGCTCGACACATAATAGGCGTCAGTCCACTGCGTTCCCACACTACGAACTGTCTGCAAATACAATTCCGCAGGAGGGGAACAGCAGAGTGGTCGAAGTGGACGTTCCAGATCGCACAGTCGGTCCATGGATTTACTCCTGCAGCAAATACTGCAGTCAAGAGAATTACAGCAGGGGCTACTCATCCCGAACTCCACGGGATAAACTTCCTGCAGCAGATTCAGCAACGGTACCGCAGCGGGAAGGCATCATGGAAGACAAGCAATTTCATTCGCTGCAGGGGCAGTTTCTGGTTGCGGCACCACACTTGCGCGATGCGAACTTTCATCGCACCGTTGTCCTCCTGCTGGAGCACTCGGCGGAAGGCGCAATGGGGCTTGTGATCAATCGCCCGTCTGCCCTGACGATCGGCAGGGCACTTGGAGATGAAGGCCCGGTAAACGACGCAGATGCACCGGTCTTTGTCGGTGGACCAGTCGAACCAAAGGCGCTGTTTATTCTGCACAACTGCCTGGCGCTGGCCGGTTCAGATCGGGAAGTAGCTCCGGGGATCATGTTGTCCGGTAGTGACGTTTCATTTGAGGCGCTCGTACGACAGACACCGACGCAGAAGTCTCAGCAAAGCAAGACCTTTCGTCTGCTCAGCGGGTACGCTGGCTGGGGTGCAGAGCAACTTGAATCAGAACTTGAGCGTGGCGACTGGCACGTGGAACAGGCCGACGGGCAACTGATCCTCGATCAGGACCCGTATGGGATCTGGAGCATCTGTTTCCGCAGGATTCAGCGACGTTTTCGCATTCTTGATGATCACCCGGCTAATCCGGAGTGGAATTAGCACGCGGCTGACTGCTGGCGGTTCACTGGTCTCTTCCCTCCCTTGATTGCTCCGTCCTGCCCTCGCCCTGCTCGGGCACAATCGCCCCCTCTGCTGAACTACCCACAAATATCACGCCACTGGTATGCTGCGGCAGAGATGCCGGAACGGTTACAGCTCACGGCATGGGAGCGGAAGTCTTATCCGAATATTCGGCGGTCTGCGTATATCCGCCCCAGATGAACATGCGGCGAGCAACCGTTTGCACCCTGCACAAAGCAGTGTTACCCGTGCAGAGCGTCGTATGACTGCGTCCAGAGCGCTGTCACGCTGCATCCGACCCGCTTTTGTCGCTGCCTGCAGAACACCGTTACTTCAGGCAGTGCAGCGTTTTGAGCGAACTGACTACCAACGGAACAGCCCGGTACCCCAGGTGAGTCCAGCGCCAAATCCGCACATCAGGACCTTGTCTCCAGGTGCAATTCGTCCCTGCTGAACGGCTTCATCCAGCACCAGCGGGATTGACGCTGCGGAAGTGTTTCCCACTCGTTGCAGATTGTTCAGAACGCGTTCTGCGGGAATTCCGAGGACTTTCATGGCATGGTCGATAATTCGCAGGTTCGCCTGATGGAGCACGAACAAGGAGACATCAGCAGGCGCACAGTCTGCCTGTTCGAGTACCGTGCTGATGGAATCGGTCACTGCCTGCACAGCCCACTTGAAGACGCTGCGTCCATCCATGCGCAGGAAATGATCACCGGTGGTGATGTCGGCAGCAGTGAGTGGACGGGCGGTGCCACCGGAGGGGCGATCGAGCAGGCAACCGCCGGCACCATCCGCACCCAGCTGGTATTTCAGAAGCCCCTGATCCGAAGTTCCGGCACGCAGAATCACTGCACCGGCGGCATCACCAAACAGCGGCGCAGTTCGTTGATCGTCCGGCCTGACAATACGACTGTTGACATCGGCTCCGATCACAAGTGCCGTTGTTGCGTTCCCCGTGACGATGAACTGTGCTGCTGTAGCCAGAGCATACATGAATCCGGAACAGGCAGCCTGCAGATCCATCGCAGGTGCATCCAGCCCGAGGCGGTTCTGGACCAGGCAGGCTGTCGACGGGCAGGTGTAGTCGGGCGTAAAAGTTCCCACTACCAGCAGATCAATTTCTTCCGGTGAGATGTTTCCCGCAGCCATGGCACGTTGCGCCGCGCTACAGGCCAGATCACTCGTTGCCTGATCGGCCGGGGCATAACGCCGTTCCCGAATTCCGGTACGACGCTGGATCCAGCCGGATTCAAAACCGTAGCGTTCTTCAAGTTCTTCATTGGTGACAACATGTTCGGGGACACATGAGCCAATGGAATGGATGCGGAAACCTGTAAGCGAAGCAGTCCGAGCACTTTTTCGAAACGTCAGGCCATCCTCCGCCTGAGCAGCCTGATGTTGAGGCAATTCCTGCGGGGGGGAGACATTGTTTTTGGCGGGGTCCGTCATTGCTTCCGATGCACCGACTATGAAAAACGGATGCCCGAACCTCGAATACCCGATTACGAGCAGCAATTCTGTGCTGTGATCTGATCTTGTCGATCCGGAACAGAGCCTGCCTGAGGCTTACCCTGGCAGTGTGATTTCAGCATTGTTTCCAGGGCCTGCAAACCTGCTTCGACGCTGATCAAAAATCAAATGCAGACTCCAAACCGGGCTCAATTTGTTCCCGGAACGTCAGCCCGGGCCGGAGTTTACATGTTCCCCGGAACATTGGAAACTCACTCCGGAGAATTCCGGAGTGAGCGTCGTACGTGGCAGTCATTCGGGCGTTGCAGCAGTCGATGTCCCATCGCTGAAGGACCAGAATCCGTGCTGAGCCGGGAATTAGGTTGAGTGAAGCTGGAGCAGATGTGAAACAGAATCCAGACATCCGCCGCTGGGCGACATTGTCCAGATGCCGCCGTTATCGGTATGCACTGCGACGGCAGTGGCGGAATGGGGCATGGCTGGGAATCATTGGACTCAATCCGTCGACAGCGGACGGACAAACTGATGATCCAACAATTCGTCGCTGTATATCCATCGCCACGGAACTGGGATTCGGCGGGCTGGTGATGCTGAATGTGTTTGCCCTGCGTTCACCAGACCCGCGGCTGCTTGCAACCGCCACAGATCCCTGCGGGCCTGGAAATCGCCGCGCACTGCTACGCGAATCTCAGCGTTGCCGGATGCTGGTAGCGGCATGGGGAAATCACTGTCCGGCGGAGCATTCGCTGCGTATTGCCACTCTTCTGAACAGAGATCTGTATTGTTTTCGCCGAAACAAGGGCGGCCAGCCGGCTCATCCGCTGTACCTGCCCCAGCCTGTGCAGCCACAGTTGTTCTTCAGGGCAGCTGGAGCCGATTGCGCACCTGAGATTCCTGCGCCGGCCGCAGCCTCGGAGTGAGCGTCGCTGCGGACGACGTGAAGCTATGTCACGTCAGTCGATCGCCGCGAATGCAGCTTCCAGCCGGAAACAGCCAGCAGGCTCCAGCCCACAATCAGTAATGTCCCCCCCAGGGGTACCACGGCCCCCCAGGAAATGCCCCCCCAGCGAGGGCCAGCGATCACAAGCAGGTACAGGCTGCCCGAAAACACAATGCTGCCCAGCAGGAAGCACCATGCTGCTGAGTTGAGAAAGCGGAATGGCGAGCGGCACAGGAGCAGTCCGCAGGCAAGGAGGGCTGCCGAGTGTGCAAGCTGATACTGCACTGCTGTTTCAAAGTTTCGAAGATAAGCGTAGCTGGCGGGAACAGTCATCCCGGCCAGCACCTTGTCATCGACGTCTGCATATTTGCGGGCCAGATATCCGGTGTCATTAAGCCAATGAGCGCCGAACGCCCCCAGCATCACCGCTGATAGTCCTGAAAGGGCTGCAATTGTAATCCAGCGCTGACCGCTCATCTGTTGAGTTCCTGTCTGCTTCCACACGTGTTTGAGATTCAGTTCCGGACGCATGGTACTGCTATTCGGCCGCGGCACCGAGGCAGCTCAACCCTGACCGAGGAACAAGTGCAGGATTTCCGAGCGGCAGCGCACAGTGCCAGCAGAAATGCCCTGCAGAAAAGCGGGAAAGCGAGAAATCGTCAAATGATCCCAGTGCCGCTTGTTGAATTCCTGACCGCCAGGAACACAATCTGGCAAAACAGGATTCGGGTAGAACCGCTCGGGCCGGCTGCGCAGTCGGATTGCGGTACTGGGAGACAGAGATGACATATGCGATCGAATGTCGCAGGCTGACACGCATCTGGCCTGGGAATCCGCCGGTGGAAGCAGTGCGTGGCATCGACCTCCGCGTTGAGCAGGGCAGTTGCTTTGGTGTCCTGGGCCCGAATGGCGCAGGAAAGACCACAACGATTGAAATCTGCGAAGGACTTGTGGAAGCGACCAGCGGCGAAGCACTGGTTCTTGGAAAATCGTGGGCAACAGAGGCCGAGCAGATTCGGCAGCAGATTGGAATCTCTCTGCAGGAAACACGTCTCTCTGAAAAACTTACCGTCTTCGAAACGCTAACGCTCTTTCGCAGCTTCTATCAGTCGGGGCTGGACCCGCAGCAGGCCATTCAGATGGTCTCCCTGCAGGAAAAGCAGCACGCTCGAATTCGCACACTTTCCGGGGGACAAAAACAGCGGGTGGCTATCGCGACCGCACTTGTCGGCAACCCACAGCTACTGTTTCTGGACGAACCCACCACTGGTCTGGACCCGCAGTCTCGCCGCGAAATCTGGAAGATTATCTCAGACTTTCGAGAGTCCGGAAAAACGGTTCTGCTCACAACACACTACATGGATGAGGCTGAGCGATTGTGTGATCGCGTGGCAATTTTTGACCACGGCCAGATTCTGGCAGAAGATTCACCGAAGAACCTGATTCGACAACTGGGAGCGGAACACGTTGTGATGTTTGAAGTGGAAGGGCAGGATCAGCCGCCGGAAGACTTCGGGGCAGGGCTGCCAGGGGTCATCTCGGCGCGATCGGAATCAGGCACGCGAAGTCTGTCTGTTTCGGAAATCCATGTTGCTGTTCCGGCGCTGCTTACAGCCATCTCAGAGCGGAATCTGAAACTGTCATCCCTGCTGACGCGACAGGCCACTCTGGAAGACGTGTTCGTTCACCACGCCGGACGTGCCCTGGATGCAGAAGAAGCAGGAGAAAACCCATGAGGCCGAGCTTTCAGACACATCCATTCGTGCAGTTGTTTCTGGCTCGGTTTCGCGAGTTTGTGCGGACGCCGGAAGCGGTTTTCTGGTCGTACGTCTTTCCTCTGGTGATGATGGTCGCGCTGGGACTGGCGTTTCGCAGCGGTGATGAGCCGGAAGTGAGTATTGCCGTCGTCGCGGGTGCCGCAGGTGATCAGCTCGCTGCAGTCCTCGAAAAGCAGGGTGGCTTTCAGGTCATGCGCGCAGAAGCAGAGTCCTGTCGGACGGCAATGCGTTCAGGCAAAGTCGATGTGGTGGTGCAGTTGCATGAGACAGATGGCACCACATTTCATTTCGATGAAACACGCCCCGGCGGACGTGCAGCCAGAAACGCTGTCAACGATGTCCTGCAGCGGGAGGCTGGAAGACAGGATCCACTTTCCACAACAGATGTGACGGCCACTGAGCCCGGGGGAAGATACATCGATTTCCTGGTACCAGGCCTGATCGGTGTTGGTCTCATGGGGGGCGGAGTCTGGGGAGTGGGTTATGCCATCGTGGATATGAGAATTCGTCGCGTGCTGCGTCGCATGCTGGGGACACCCATGAAGAAGCACCACTTCATCGGAGCGATGATGGGAAGTCGCCTTGTGTTCATGATCCCGGAGATCATCGTGATTCTGATTCTTTCCCGACTTCTCTTCGGCGTAGTCAGTCACGGAGGTTATGCTGCTGTGGGTGTCATCGTCTCGCTGGGTGCTCTGGAGCTGGCCTGTATCGGGCTGGTGATTGCCAGTCGGGCAAAGACCATCGAGTCTGCGGCAGGCCTGATGAATCTGATCATGGTGCCGATGTGGGTAGGCTCCGGGATCTTCTTTTCAGCGGAGCGTTTTCCGGATCTTGCACAGCCACTGATCCGACTTCTGCCGCTCACACCCGTAATTTCCGCTCTGCGAATGGTCATGCAGGAAGCAGCGGGACTGACGGATGTGCTCCCACAACTGCTGGTGATGGGCACCTGGACCGTCGTTGCATTCGTATCAGCCATCCGTATTTTTCGGTGGGACTGACCGCAACAGGCAACTGGAAATATCACTGTTGCTCAGGCGGCAGCACGCAGCACTTCCTTTGCGACCGCGTCGATCACAGCCACATCGATCTGCTGCTGTTCTTCGGCAAATCCCACCAGCAATGCCATCTCACAAAGACGGGCAATTCTGCGCGGATTTCCGTCGGTCAACCGATGCAGACGAACGAGGGAATCAGGGGAGAAGACCGGCGTTTCACAGCCGGCTGCTGCCAGGCTGAGCGTGACAAAGTCGGATGTTTCTTCACAGCTGAGCAGTTCGAGGGGAGAGCAGACAGCAATTCGTTCGCTGACAGCAGGGAACCGCTGGATTCGCTCCGCCAGGTGCGGCTGGCCGGCAAGAACCATCTTCAGCTGGATTGAGGACTCAGCTTCTGCGAGACAGAGCAGCGGGTGCAGCACCTGCACCAGGATTTCATCTGAGAACAGATGCGCATCGTCGAAGAACAGCAATGTCGCCCCTGTCTCCGAATGCTGTCGCAGGGCCGAGCGAATCCCTACAAGCGTACCGTCGCGACCGAGTGCAGGCAGAGATTCCTGTCCGCTGAGTTCGCGCAGGATCATACGCAGCATTTCATCCGCAGAGAGCACCGGAAAAAGCATCTGTATGAACGGGCTGTATTCGCTGAACTCGCTGGCGAACCGGCGGACGAGCGTTGTCTTCCCGGATCCGGACGGACCGGGAATCAGTACGGGGCCGCTGAGGTTTTCCAGAGCCCACGTCATGCGCTGGAGAGTTGACTCCACGCTGAGACTCGGAAAGAAAAAAGTCTCGCCGGAATTCCGTGAAAACGGTTGCGACTTCAGATTCCAGTATGCTTCGTACATGGCAAAGATCCTTGTACCTGTAGTGTGCCGCAGATCATCTGATCTGAAATGAGGTCTGATGATGGCTTAACGCTGAGGGCCGCTGATCGCTCCTGTGAGCCTTGCTGCCCCGGAAGACGTCTCGGGTTGCGGCGGAGGTGCAGCAGGCACTTCATCCGGATAAACAGCAGTGGTTGTGGAGCCTGCCTGGTCCGGCAGATCAACCGTCCGCGAATAGGAGATTGCGGTACCGTTCATGCTTGTTGGCGCTGCTGCTGCCGCCTGACGTTCTGGTTGTTGGGACATGGATGACCACTGCAAATGCGAATCATCCGGCGCTGATTCTCGGGTTGCGGCCGGCTCTGCCGATTCAAATTCCTGAAGAATCTGGTCAAGATTGACGCTATCTGATGACTCCACGACCGCTGCTTTTCGCTGCAGATCCTGCCAGACCGCAGTGACGACCAGGGCGAGGATGAAAACTGCAGTGACAGCCCGATATTCCCGCACCGTCTGCACCATTCTGATGATGACAGAGACTTCAGTCGCAGGAATAAAAGGCACCTTGTCGGAGGCCAGCGAATCGGGTGCTGCCGATTGTGTCTGCAAGTCACTTGATGCCCGTGAATCAGCCTCCGGTGGTGAGGAAGTTGATTCGACAAGGTCAGTGCTGGTCCATTCTGAAACAAGGGACTGCAGACCTCGGGAGACCTGCGGCCGTTCGGTGGACGCCGCAGTCTGTTCCGGTGATGTTGCCGAACCCGGGGGCATCACAGCAACGCCTGCCGCTTCAACTGGAGCAGAGGGGGGCTGCTGCGGAGATCGTGTGACTGCTGCAACGCCGCCGCCGCCGTGAACCGGATTGGAAACAACTGCGGCAGCACTTTGAACCGCAACAAATCCTGCTTCTTCGACCATCACGGACCGGGGCTCTGCGACCGACCGGGGCTCTGCGGGGCCGGAGACCTTCGCGGTGTCGTTCCTCGACGCAGCAAGCTTGCGCAGTGCTGCAGCTAGAGAATCAGACATGGAACCTGCCTTTAAACAGAAGTCGGGAAGCCGTGGTTTTCTGACGGGCAGCCACGCTGCTGTCAGAAAAGCAGACTGCGTTATACGGTCATGATCTGCAGACCATGGCATTCCTCGTACTTTAGGCACTTTTGACGTACGACTGACAGACCCGCAAATTGGAAACGTGAATGCGTTCAGAAATGGCTTGTGTCAAAGCGATGCAGATCGGAAAAAACTGCCGAAGGTGATTCAGAGGGGAAGGGCCCGGTCATTGGCACCCCAGCCGCTGACGGAGTGTGCCAGCAGCTCTCTGTTGAGCATCCTGCCGACAGAATTCCGCTTCCTGCGAATTGCAGTGTTCCGGACGCAAACGGAAGCCTGCGAACGTTGTACTATGGCAGTCACCCGAGGATACTCCGGGTTCCGCATTCGGCGGACAACGCGACTGCAGTTCGTGAAATCACTTTCGCTGCAGTTCTGAAGACCATGCTGACTATCAGATTTGGATCCGTGGCAGATGTTGTGGGAAGTTGAAATCCGTCCCAGTGCAGGGGAAACCGATTTCGAGGGGCAGCGGGTACTCGAGAGTGCCCATAACCTTGGAATTACATCCCTCAGGACTGTTCAGGCTGCACGAGTGTTTCTGCTGCAGGGGGAGCTTACGGAGGCCGACCTGCACGCAGCTGCGCAGCTGCTGCTGGCAGATCCGGTCACTGAAGTGTTTCTGGTACGACGGCTGTACCCGGATCCCGTTGCTGCCGAGCTGGAAGACAACCGGCAACTCAATGTCCTCTTTCTTCCCGGAGTGACAGACAGTGTAGCTGAAAACGCCCTGAAAGCGATGAAGCGGGCTGGGTTTCAGGCCGATCACGTGGCCACCGGTCGTCGAATTCGAGTGAATTCGTGTATCGCGGAAACAGAACTGCAGCAACTGTCCCGCCGAGTGTTGTCGAATGAGGCAATTGAGCATGTCGTCAGCGGAACGCTGGAGATGCAGGATCTTTCACTGGGAAGTTCGTATGAACTCAGTCTGACGACTGTCGCCATACGGGGAATGAACGCAGAACAACTGGCAGAGCTGAGTGTGAAAGGGCAGCTGTATCTGAGCCCTGCAGAAATGGAAACCGTTCAGCAGCATTTCGTACAGCTGGATCGAGATCCCACCGACATTGAGCTGGAAACAATTGCGCAAACATGGAGTGAGCATTGCTCTCACAAAACTCTGGCAGGGCGCATTCACTACGAGGAACGCCAGAACGGGCAGTGTGTCAGTGAACGCTCCTTCAATAACATGCTGAAGGAGACCATCTTCGCTGCGACAGTCAGTATTCGTGAAGCTGCCGGCGATGATGACTGGTGTGTCAGCGTCTTCAAGGACAATGCCGGAATCGTCAGATTCGACGATCGCCAGAACGTCTGCATCAAGGTGGAAACACACAACCATCCGTCGGCAATTGAACCTTATGGAGGCGCCAACACCGGGCTTGGGGGAGTGATCCGAGACCCGCTGGGCACTGGTCTTGGTGCTCGTCCTGTCTGCAGCACCGACGTTTTCTGTTTCGCACGTCCGGATTATCCGGCTGCCGAACTGCCGCCAGGCGTATTACATCCGCTGGCTGTAATGCAGGGGGTGGTTGCGGGCGTTCGCGACTACGGCAATCGGATGGGAATTCCAACGGTCAACGGGGCAGTATGCTTTGATGATCGCTACCTCGGCAATCCACTGGTTTACTGCGGCAACGTGGCAATGATGCCTCGGGAAGCCTGCGACAAACAAGTGAATCCAGGGGACCTGATTGTTGCTGTGGGTGGGCGAACAGGGCGTGACGGGATCCATGGAGCAACGTTTTCTTCAGTTGAACTGACCGAAGAAAGCGAATCGATCAGTGGCGGGGCCGTCCAGATTGGCAATCCGGTCACAGAGAAAATGGTGCTGGATGTAATTCTTGCCGCTCGCGACAGAGGCCTGTACACCGCAATCACGGACTGTGGTGCCGGCGGATTCAGCAGTGCGGTTGGCGAGATGGGCGAAGAGACCGGTGCTGAAGTCTGGCTGGAACAGGCTCCACTGAAGTATTCCGGTTTGTCCTACACCGAAATCTGGATTTCAGAAGCACAGGAGCGGATGGTTCTTTCTGTGCCACCTGGCAATTGGGATGAATTCCGCGAACTCTGTGAATCCGAAGGGGTTGAGGCCACTGCCATCGGCAGATTTACCGATACACAGCAGCTCGTGCTGACTTACGACGGGACCGAAGTGGGTCGCCTGAGCATGAGTTTTCTGCACGATGGTCGCCCGCCGGTGGTACGCAGGGCTGTTTACGAGATTCAGACGGAAGCGACTGCTGTCACTGCGGAACAGTCCGAAGTTCTGTCCGCTGCGAATTTTGGTGCCAGCCTGAAGGGAGTACTCGGATCGCTGAACGTTGCCAGCAAGGAATGGATCATCCGCCAGTACGATCATGAAGTGCAGGCTGGCAGTGTGATCAAGCCGTTGACCGGTGCTGACAACGATGGACCATCAGATGCAGCTGTAGTCAGACCTGACCTGCATTCCATGCGTGGACTGGTTGTCTCCTCCGGGATCAATCCCTGCCTCGGCGATCTGGATCCATACTGGATGGCCGCTGCTGCGATCGACGAGAGCGTGAGGAACTGCGTGGCTACGGGAGCTGATCCGGATCGAATCGCGATTCTGGATAACTTCTGCTGGGGGAATACAGAACGTGCTGAAACCCTGGGAACACTCGTGCGTGCAGCAATTGGCTGTCAGGATGTCGCGATGGCCTACGGCACGCCGTTCGTCAGCGGCAAGGACAGTCTGAACAACGAGTTCAGTTTTGAAGATCCGGACGGACAGCGAACGACTGTCGCAATTCCCTCGACACTCCTGATTACCGCACTGGGGCAGGTCGAGAACGTCGAACAATGTGTCACCATGGACCTGAAGCAGCCCGGAAATCTGCTGTTTCTGGTCGGTCGAACAGGGGATGAACTTGGCGGCAGTCATCTGTATCGAGTGGAAGGAATTGCTGGTGGCCATGTCCCTCGAGTTGAGAAGAACACAGCTCCGCAGATTTTCCGTGCGGTTCATACTGCAATCCGCCGAGGGCTGATACAGAGTTGCCACGACCTGAGCGAAGGAGGGCTTGCCGTCGCGGCGGCAGAGATGGCGTTTGCAGGTCGAGTTGGTGCTCGTCTGCAGCTTGATGCGATGGTTGCTCGGGACCTCGCTCATCTACCGCAGGAGATTCAGGCCGGTGTTGCTCTGTTCGCTGAATCGTGCACACGATTTGTGATTGAGGTGGCATCTGAGCATGCCTCCGAGGTGACTGAGCTGTTTGGAAACCTGCCACTGGCAGAGATCGGTCGTACAACGTCGGATCAGCAGTTTCATGTGGAACTGCGTGCTGCCGGCGTGATCAGTGAATCGCTCACTGAGCTGAAAGAAGCGTGGCAGAGCCCACTGCGGTATTAGGTAAGAGCAGAGAGCGCTGACTGCACTCCATGCTGATACACACACAGAAGGCCGGCATCAAGCCGGCCTTTTGTTTTGCGCCACGCGGCATCGCTGCTTACACAACTGAGTGAAGTCCCAATGCCTGTCACTTCATTCAGCGTCAGGTGAGTCGGCTGCAGGGGCAGTGCATGGTCCCCGTTGAGCTCTCTCAGCCATTCTCGGATGAGACCGAATCAGAGCGAGCAGCGCTGTGCTGTCGTTGACGCACACTCGCCTCGACGAAGCTGAGGAACAAGGGGTGGGGGAGGTGGGGCTTGGACTTGAACTCCGGGTGATACTGTACGGCAACAAACCACGGATGGTCGGTCACCTCGACGATCTCCGCCAGCGTTCCATCAGGACTGGTACCGCTGATCTGCATGCCGGCGGTGATAAACTCATTTCGATAAGCCGGGTTGAATTCATAACGATGGCGGTGACGTTCTGAAATCTCCAGAGCCCCGTAGGCCGCATGTGCTTTGGAACCTTCCAGAAGGAGGCATGGCTGAGCTCCCAGTCGCATCGTGCCACCCTTATTGCTGACATCCTTCTGTTCTTCCAGCAGGCAGATCACGGGATTCTGAGTCGTCGTGGAGAATTCGCTGCTGTTTGCATCCTCAAGCCCCAGCTCATTGCGAGCGAATTCAATGACTGCACACTGCATCCCCAGGCAGATTCCGAAATAGGGAATACGACACTTGCGAGCATAGTTGACGGCCTGAATTTTCCCTTCTATTCCTCGCATTCCAAATCCGCCGGGAACGAGGATACCGTCGACGCCTTTCAGCAGCAGCTCAGGGCCCTGCTGCTCCAGCTCCTCAGCCTCAATTCGCTTGAAAATGATCTGGGTGGAGTGCGAGAACCCGGCGTGATCCAGCGATTCGTAAACGGACTTGTAGGCATCGATATGGTCGATGTATTTGCCGACAACTGCAATCGTCACTTCCTTTCTGGGATTACGAATGCGGTGCACAAGTTCTCGGTAATCGTCCATCTGCAGTTCACCGGCGGGAAGGTGCAGTTTTTCGCAGATGAGCCGATCGAGCCCATGTTCGACGAGGCCGACAGGCACTTCATAGATGGAGAATTCCTTGTCAGCCTCCTCAATGACAGCTCGCTTTTCCACATTGCAGAACAGTGCAATTTTGTCGGTGTGCTCGTGCCCCACTTCCTTTTCAGTGCGAACGATCAGGATGTCCGGCTGAATTCCGATCTCGCGAAGCTGCTGCACGCTGTGCTGAGTAGGTTTTGTCTTGAATTCCCGGGCAGCCTTGAGATAGGGAATCAAAGTCAGATGAATAAACAGGCAGTTCTCCCGACCGATGTCGAGTGGGATCTGACGAATGGCTTCGAGGAAGGGCAGTCCTTCAATATCACCGACGGTGCCACCAAGTTCTGTGATGACGACGTCAACTTCCGGAGTAGCCAGTCCCAGAATGCAGGCTTTGATTTCATTTGTGACATGGGGCACGACCTGCACGGTGCGTCCCAGGTACTCGCCACGTCTCTCCTTCTCCAGCACCGAAGAGTAAATCTGACCAGTGGTGAAATTGGAGCGACGATTCAGCTCTCCGGATGTGAACCGCTCGTAGTGTCCGAGGTCGAGGTCCGTTTCTGAGCCATCATCCAGAACGTATACCTCACCGTGCTGATAGGGACTCATCGTCCCCGGGTCAACATTCAGGTACGGATCCAGTTTCTGCATGCGAACCGACAGGCCACGTCGTTCGAGAAGCATGCCGATGGAAGCGGAAGTCAGCCCTTTTCCAAGCGAACTGACAACACCACCTGTAACGAAGATGTGACGACTCATAACCCGTCCGTGCAATCGCGAGGATTCCTGAGGAATGACCATGGAACGCTGAGCACAGTCTGCGGAGCGAGCTGCAGATGCAGCCAGTACCGGCCGAATGTCGCCAGTCTGAAATCAGCCTGGCAATCTCAGTCGTTCCCTTCGATACAGGCCTCAAAACCAACAACACGTTCAATGAACTGTCGGTGCATTTTGATCGGGAGTGTCCCGAAATGCCGAGCAGAACCGCGTCGGGGGGAATGCCTGTACGGACGCTGATGATAGTCACTGCAGGAGTCAGATGTCTCGCAGTCAGGCAATTCGGAACTGTTTTTTGCCTGGAAACTGAAAGCGGGAGAGCGTGTTTTCAGGTTTATTCGCAGCTCGTGCTGTGCCGGAAGGTGGGGCTGTCCGGAAAAGGCAGGGTTTTCCGGATGTCCCGTAATCGAAACACAAGGCGAGACTGCGACCGAGTTTTGTGGGGGCAAACCTGCCCCAAACCGCCTGTTTGTGTTCTATGTTCTACTCTGGAGAACCCGATTTTTTGCTCTGATCGGAAACGTTTCATACGGGCAACAATGCTCGTCTGAGACTCAGGATCAGAGAGTCTCATCTGCACACAGAACCAAATCCCAATGATTTCCCCTACAAAAAACTCCCGGTCCAGAACAAGTGACTTTGAGGCACTGAAGTCTCATATTCACGGCAAGCTGGTCGAAAAACTGGACCTCACTCGTGTCTCGGAACTTGAAGGCGACTCGCTGCGACGTGAGATCCGAGTTGTTGTGGAACATCTTTGCGACACGGAAAACCCGTTGCTCAACAGATCGGAGCGGGAGCGGCTTGTCGAAGAAGTACTGGACGAAGCCTTTGGATTCGGCCCGCTGGAACTGCTGCTGAAGGAAGATGGGATCGCGGACATCATGATTAATGGCCCGCGAGACGTGTTTATTGAAAAGGCCGGGCGAATTCAGCGATCCGAGGTGACATTCCGCGACAATGATCATCTGATGCAGATTCTGGATCGAATCGTCTCCCGCGTGGGTCGCCGCATCGATGAAACATCGCCCATGGTGGACGCTCGTCTTCCGGATGGTTCACGACTCAACGCCATCATTCCACCACTTGCTCTGGATGGTCCGTCCCTGACCATACGTCGATTCGGGTCCAATCCACTGACGCTGGAAGACCTGCTGAAATTCGGTGCGTTCACACCTGAAATGGTGATGTTCCTTGAGGGAGCCATGAAGGCTCGCATGAACATGGTGATCAGTGGTGGTACCGGTTCCGGAAAGACGACGCTGCTGAACACTCTGTCCAGCTTCATTTCCAATGAGAATCGCATCATCACGATCGAAGATGCTGCAGAACTTCAGTTGCAGCAGGAACACGTACTGAGACTGGAAACACGTCCGGCGAATATTGAAGGCAAGGGACGCATTACTGCGACCGACCTTGTCCGTAACGCTCTGCGAATGAGACCTGACCGGATCATCATCGGCGAGTGTCGTGGTGGCGAAACGCTGGACATGCTGCAGGCGATGAATACCGGCCATGACGGCTCACTCACCACAGTGCACGCCAATAATCCCCGGGATGCCATTTCCCGAATTGAAACCCTGGTCAACATGAGCGGATTTGAACTGCCGATGTCGGCCATCCGCAAGCAGATCGCATCAGCAGTCCACATGATTGTGCAGGCAAGTCGCATGCAGGGGGGGGCTCGCAAGGTGACTTACATCACCGAAGTAGTGGGTATGGAGGGAGATGTCATTGTGATGCAGGACATTTTTCGTTTTGTTCAGGATGGCGTTAATGATCAGGGAAAAGCGTTTGGTCACTTTGAATCGACAGGCGTTCGTCCAAGGTGCATGGATGTTCTGGAATCCCATGGAATTCGTCTGCCAGCAAGTCTGTTCAATGCTCGCAGCATGAGATCTTCCTGATCCGGACACTGAAGAAACACTGTTTTCCCGCAGGACTTAATTACAATGGTAGTCGACCCTGTTCTGATGGTGATGGGTGGCGTGTTTGCAGGCGTGGCTGCGTTTGCAGCCTTCGTCATGTCCATGTTCACCGACCGACGTGACTCAGAACTGGAGGCGCGCCTGACAGCGTTTACAGGCCGCAATGCCAATTCCAGCGCTGAAGTGGCGAATGCGATTCTGCGCGATGGTCTGACGACTGCTCAGAGTTTTATGGGGAGAATGCTGCAGCGATTTGAGAATCTGCCGATGTTCTTTCGTCAGGCTGACTCTCCGATCTCCGTCGAGCCGTTCTTTCTTCTCTGCGGAGCAATCTCGCTGGTGACAGCTGCGTTATATCTGATTACACCGCTGCCGAAGGGGATGATGCCGCTTGCTGGCAGCGCTGGATTTGCAGCTCCCTGGTTCTGGCTGATGCTGCGAAGAAAACGACGCATTCGGGATTTCGAACGCCAGCTCCCGGATGCGCTCGAATTGCTTGCTCGAGCACTGCGGTCGGGGAACAGTCTGGCGGCGGGCTTCAGCATGGTTGCATCGGAAATGCCGCTGCCGATCGCTGCGGAGTTTCGTACGGTGTATGACGAGCAGAACCTGGGGCTGCCGCTGGAACAGGCGCTCAAGGGTATGCTGGTGCGAATGCCAAATATGGATCTGCAGTTCTTTGTGACCGCCGTCATGATTCAGAAACAGGCGGGGGGTGACCTGGCCGAAATTCTGGGGAAGATCAGTTCTCTGGTTCGTGAACGTTTCAAGATCCTCGGGCAGGTCAAGGCACTCACTGGCGAAGGACGTCTGAGTGGCGTTGTCCTGATGGCACTGCCGGTGGTTCTGTTTATTGTGGTTTACTTTACAAATCCCTCCTATGTCATGCTGCTGCTGGATCGAGAACTTGGACGTCAGATGCTGGCTGTCGCAGTTGTCTCTCAGATTATCGGTGGTTACGTCATAAATCGCATCGTCAATATCAAGGTGTGATGGACGTTGTTTGTCACGTTCACAGGTGTCTCAGACTGAGCAGGATCGGGCAGCATGGATTTCGGACCACTAATTCCATACACGATGTTTCTGGCCGGGACGGCAGGGTTCTGGTTCATTGCAACATTGATCAATCGCCAGAGCAGTCGTACAGCCATGCGGCTGGAGGAATTTCGCGATCCACTGAGCCGACAGCGGCGCGCGCTGGCTGAGGGTGAACGCGCTATGTCCATGTCCAGCCTTGTCGAGCGTGCCGCGCCAACGCTCTCACGTGCTCTGGAACCAAAGACAGAGAACGAAGCCGGCGAACTCCGAGTCCGTCTGGCAAATGCCGGCTTCTCACGTCCAAACGCGGTCAGAAACTTTCTGGCCATCAAAGTCCTTGCACTCGTACTGGGACTGATCGGTGGAATTGCATGGATATCCATTCGCCCCGGGGCAATGACCGGTAACTGGTGGACCATTCCGATTACGTCCGGGGCACTCGCCTTCTATCTGCCGGAGGTAATCCTGCGCTCGATGAAGGCGACTCGGCAGGAAAAGATCTTTCTGCAGCTTCCGGACGCACTGGACCTGCTCGTGGTCTGCGTTGAAGCGGGGCTCGGACTCGACCAGGGAATGCGAAGAGTTGCCGAAGAACTCGAAGACGCAGCTCCGGAGGTCAGTGAGGAAATGGCTGCGTCCAATATGCAGCTGCAGATGGGAAAACCGCGTCGCGAGGTTCTGCACGAGATGGGTGTACGAACAGGTGTCGACGATATGAAAGCCCTTGTGGCAATTCTGATCCAGGCCGATAAGTTCGGTACATCGATCGGTCAGGCACTGCGAGTACACTCAGATACCATGCGAGTAAAACGCCGACAACTGGCAGAAGAAAAAGCTCAGCAGACTGCAGTGAAGATGATCTTCCCGCTGGTGCTGTTCATTTTCCCGGGCATCTTTGTTGTGCTTGTCGGACCAGCGGCAATTCAGCTGATGGAGAATCTGCTGGTTGAGTGATCAGCCTGCTTCCGCCGATCATGCCGCGTGCCGCAATCAGAAAGTTGCCTTGATCCGGCAACAGAATCAACCGCCACGGGGCTCATGAGTGCGGTCGCTCAGAAGTTTCGCAAGCCGCGGATGCTGAAACGAAGACTCCCTGCCACGGATGCCGACCTGTTTCGTTCCCCATGGCATGCTTCCGTGTTCACCAGCTGATCTCCCATGTCCGGTTGGATTCGCGACTTTCATTGAGCAAAAAAAAAAGTCGAACGGCATTGCTACCGTTCGACTTTTGAATTCACGACGTGGTCAGAGCGTCGGAACGTTACTGGTTTCTCAGGCCAGCTGCTTACGTCTGTTTACCAGCGTCCGAATTCGTTCTGCCAGCAGAGCTGAGTCGAACGGCTTGCGGAATGTTTCGCTGAAGACAGAACGGTCAAATCCAGAGGCATTATCTTCATCACTCAGCAGGCCAATCAGAACAGTGTCGTTAAACTCACTGTTCTTTTTCAGATTCTGAGCAATCATCAATGCCTCATCGCGACCCATGACAAAGTCCACCACGACGCAGTCGGGGTGAGTTGACTCAGCCTGGATCCCAGCTTCAAAGCCACTGGCAGCAATTTCGATCTTGAAATCTTCTTCGGAGATCATTTCCGTCAGGCTCATGCGAGTCTGCGGATCTGAACCTACGAGCAGAATCTTGCCCAGAGCTTCGTCTTCCAGTTCCCCAAGAGGCATGCCGTGTTCCTTCAGGAAGCGAATCAGATGATCGCGAGGAATACGACGGTCTTGTGATCCAGGAATGCGATAGCCGCGGAGCCGTCCGGAGTCAAACCACTTCGAGACAGTACGCGGGGCAACCTTACAGATCTTTGCTACCTGACCAGTAGTGAAGATCGTCTTCATGGGCGGGCTCTCCAATCAGTTCTCACTGCACCATCCGTCCCTGCATCCTGAGGGTACGGATCGTCAGAACGCTCTGGTCGGTCCGGCGATACGAACAAATGCTCGCCTGCTGTCGTGAGCAGCCGGAATTCCCAATTACATTCTGACTCGGGTCGTCTTTCAGATCGCGTGCGGGCGATCCCAGCACCTGTACTAGGCGCTTTGAGCAGCAATCAGCTGAACCCAATCGAGTCCCGACCTTTTCCGGACATCCCTTCCGTTACGGTCGACGCTGAGCGTGCCCCCCGGCGACGTTCCCCTGAAGTGCTTCCTGGCCTCCCCGCAGCAATCCGAGGAATCGGGCTGCTGCCACAACAGGAATTCAATCGCCACGTAGATTTTCGGTCAGACGTCAGATCCGACTTTAAGGTGTTTGAGGTTCCTGCATGAACTGCCTGCAGAATTGTTAACGACACTTGAAGCGGCAAGGCTGTCTGGAGCGAAAACGCCTGTGGTCAACAACTTGCGGAACAGTACCGGAACGCTGCCTGCCCGGATTCGGCTGGAAGAATCACCTTTATCAGCAGTACAGTCCGGCGGCTGCCGAAAGCGATTGCCCATCCGGGTCATGCGGCCTTCTGAGCGCGGGCAGCAGCGAGGAAATTCCCCTGCTCGTCGATCTCCTCAAATCGCAGCGAAAGACGCTTTGAGATCCCGGATTCTTCCATCGTCACCCCGTAAAGCACGTCTGTCACAGCCATGGTTGGCTTGCGATGGGTGATCATGATGAACTGGGTCTCCTGCTGGAAATCACGCAACACATTGACGAATCGGCCAATGTTGGCGTCGTCCAGTGCGGCGTCCACTTCGTCAAGCAGACAGAATGGACTGGTTCTGCTCCGAAAAATTGCCAGCAGCAGTGCCACTGCGGTGAGTGTTTTCTCCCCGCCGCTCAGTAACGAAATGCTGCGAAGCTCCTTACCAGGCGGACGGGCAACGACGTCGATGGAACATTCCAGCACGTCTTCAGGATCTTCCAGAACCAGATCAGCTTCGCCACCGCCGAACAGCCGACGAAACAGGTCGCGAAAATATCCACGTATGGTCTCAAACGACTCCAGAAACATGCGCCGGCTTTCCACATTGATGCGACGCACCATGGTTCCAATGGCATCTCTGGCTGCTTCAAGGTCGGCGAGCTGAAGGTGCAGGCGTTGAAATCGCGACTCCAGCTCCTGCAGATTCTCAAGACTCTCTGTGCCAACATTTCCGATGCGTTTCAGCTGGCGTCGGAGCCGCTCGATGCGATGTTCAATCTCCGTGCGGATACGCTGGAACTCATCGTGATCTTCAATTACCGCTGCAGCGGCCGGGTTGAAGATTGGAACTGCTGCAGATTCGACAGCTGATCCGGTGACGGAATCAGAGCCGGATTCTTCCGTCTCATCGCCGACAGAGGCCGACTGTTTGCGGTCCTGCCAGACTGCAATCGCACTGGCGCCGCTGTCAACCGCCTCCTGCACTTCAATCTGGTACTCTTCGCGAATACGTGCGGCAGAAGTCTGCAGCTGATGATCAATCTTCTGCATCCGCAGTTCATGTTCGTGGAAGCGGTGCTGCCGCTGCTTGAGGTCATTCAGGATTACAGACAAAGCGTCGGACGCTCGATTGCGTGTGGCTCGCAATTGTCCGCGCTGAGTGCTCAGTTCCCCGACACCTCTGCTGAGCTGTTCGTCATGCACCTGAAACTCGGCAATTTCCGCCGCTGTATTCAGCCGCGAAAGTTGTACATCACGCGCTCTGTCACGAGCGCTGACGAGCCGCCGCACAGCCTCTGTCTGCTGCTGCTGTCGTTGTTCAAGATCATGCTTGACACGCTCGAGTGACTCCTGAAGCCCACTCAGTCGCTCTTCAGAGCGAGTAAGCTCGAGGCTGGATGAAGTGCGATTGCGTTTGAGTGCTTCCAGCTGACGCGTGTGATTCTGCTGCCTGTCACCATACTCCTGCAGTTGTTGATGCAACGCCGCCAGCTGCGTCTGCCCGGACTGCAGCTGCTCATCCGCTCGCGTCATTCTGGTCGTGAGCGATTCCAGATCAGCGGCGACCTGGTCGCGTTCACGGCTCAGATTCTGCTCCCTCTGTTCACAGTCCTGCAGCGCTCGAAGATGTTCTGACAGTGCAGTCTCAGCCTCTCGATACAAAGCCGTATTGGTATCGATGCTGATTCGCGCATCGCGCAGCTGCTCATCTGTTTCACTTATGTTTGTTGAGATCGTACGCAGGGCCAGTTCTCGCTGAGCGACATCGTGCTCGATACGATGCAGTTCATTACGCAGGCGTCTCAACTCACTCTTGCGAGACAGCAGAGCTGATTCATTGCGGATGGTTCCTGTATACAGGGTACCGTCAGCTTCAATTAATTCGCCCTGCAGCGTGACAAAACGGCAGTTGCCCTTTGTTTTCTGATGCCAGTGAACGGCGGCCGCGAGTGAGTCAGTGACCCACGTGTCCGCCAGCAGATGAGCCGCGAGGTCCGGCATACTGGCAGGCGATCGAGCAAGTGCATCTGCTCGCCC
>JALRDR010000634.1 GCA_023262145.1 Planctomycetaceae bacterium
CCCCCAACCAAATTTGGTAGCCGTAATGGCGCACATCGCATTCCTCGGTACTCTCTGCAATCGGCAACACCATAAAAATAAAATAGGTCAGAGCCCTTAAATTCAAACTAATCCAGCACATGGGAAACGAGTCGGATCACCGTCTGCTGCGGCCCGTTGAATGGCAGGTCCGCCTGGATAGGGCAGTCCGAGGATTCTGGCAACCTTGTCAAACGCCTCTCCGGCTGCGTCGTCTGTGGTACCACCAATCAGGCTGCTGTCGGTGGCAGATCTGCAGTCGTAGAGATTCGTGTGGCCGCCGCTGACAACAAATCCCACCGACGGGTAAACAGAATGATTATGCCCCATGCCGCAGGCGTAGATATGCGCCTCGATGTGGTTTACAGTGATGAGCGGAATGTTCAGCCCCATCGCGAGGGTCTTCGCCGCCGTAAGCCCGACAAGGAGTGAGCCAACAAGCCCCGGCTCTGTAGTAACGGCAACTGCACTCAGGTGCTGAGGCTGACAGTCCGCTTCGGACAGGGCAGTAGAGATCACCGGAAGTATCCGCCGCAGATGTGCCCGCGAAGCAATTTCCGGCACAACTCCCCCCCAGTCCTCGTGCAGTTCGTATTGCGAGGCAATCACGCTGGAAAGCACAGCACCGTCTTCACGGACGACCGCTGCCGCTGTCTCATCGCAGCTGGATTCAATCGCCAGCAGCACTCTGTGTGATTTCTGCAGACTCACCGCTGCCGTCTTTTTCTTGAAAGGGACACTTCATTCCATGTTTTCTTCATCATCCCCAAACTGCATACATCTGGCGATGAACTCATTGTGTTTTCTCATCCTGAGACAGATTTTCCTGCTGCAGATGAGTTGTGAACGAAGCAGGCATTTGCCTGCTGAGGATGGCTGGTCGAAGCAGGACGCCGGGGCTAGGCGGATCTTTCCTGGAGGTCTCCCCCCATCTGAATACAGCGAGCCACCAGATTATCCACCATGGTATCCAGTCGAATCAGCTTGCGGATGATCACGTCTGCTTTCTCCTGAGAGATGCCAAGATGCCGACGCAGACCCTCGGTAGCCAGTCGGCAGCAGCGTGCACTATGCTGCCCTCGTTTGAGCTTTGCAGCAATCTGACTGAGTTTGTGAATGTCGCGAATCTCGGGACTGAACATGTTGATGGCATCAAGAGTGCAGGCGAAGGTACGCAAAAAATGGGAGTCATATGCTGCGGCATGTCCGTCTCTGGAATGACAGTGTCGGGTGATGGCGGACGCATACCCGTAGAGATTCTGTGAGTGAATTCGGATGGCTGCAACGTCAGCTTCATCATGTTCTGGTCCACTGGCAGACAGATCAATTGGCTCTTCCAGATCGGTTGCCACATCTTCCGTGTCCCAGACTCCTGTTGTACCAATGTACTCAGGTTCGGTTCCATGAAGTGTGAGGTCCGAAGTTTCCAGCATCTTCGAGTGCTCTTCGCGTTCGGCAATGGTCGCCTCGAATTCGCTGCTGCGAAGCTCCACTTCTGCCTGCCGAATACGGTTCAGAAATGAAGTTGTCTGCGAATCATGATCGACTTCACTGAGTATCAGCGTCAGGTCAGTACCGAAAGCCAGCACGGGAGCCATCTCCCGCACGAGGCGGGCGATCCTGCTGTCCCAATGTCGCCAGGCGGTGTCGTACTGGCTCCACGGTTCAATTGCTCCGGATTGCAGTGCAGCATCCCATTCTCTGAAGAGCCGTTCCGCCGACCTGTGTTGCCAGTAGCGAGTTGAATCAATGATCTGTAGTCGAGGAAACCAGTAGGTCCGCATGAGGTCAAGTACCTCAAGCAGCATGATATGCCCGACCGGGCCGCTGAGTGTGGTTTCCACCTCGCACCATGGAGCTTCAGGAAGACTGCATCGTCTCAGATGCTCCACATCGCGCGGGCGTATCAGCATTCCGTCCGGCGCGATGATCAGGCTGCACGCTTCAAGCCCCCCGGCCAGAAACAATAACATCCCGCCGGTTTGTCGTTCTGGAAAATCGGCAGCGGACTCTCGCCATAGCTGTGCGTGACCGCCAAGGCACACGGTCAGCCGCAGAACACAGTCTTCAAATCTGCACAGACTGCGGATATCCTCGATCTCACCTCGGTACTGAACCATGAAACTCATGGCATCCTCCCCGTGAAGTCGTTGATAATACCCTAAGGCGACTCAGGGTTATCCCTTGGTTTATCTTTTTATCTTTCCCCTTAGTGCAGCATTTCCAGTGCAATCCGTTAGTGAGCGGAATTTTATCCGCATTGTGTATATGTTCGGGGGGGCGCATCGGTAGAAACTGCAGGTGCCATCAGCACGTGCAGGTGCCATTAAACTGAGCGTATCGCTGCATGCCAGTCCACTCTTTGGGGCACTTGCAATGGCGACTGTTGAAGGTGTGGTTCTTCAGCCGGGATTCACCCACTCAAGGAACTCAATCGCAGCTTTCCAACCACCCCAGCTGGCGGTAATCAGCAAAGCGACTGACGACACACCGAGTGCAATATCCCATGCTCGCCCAGGGCGCAGTCGCGAATCTGTGAGTGACGATCGGAAGTGAATTGCCGCGAATGCCAGCATCGGGAGCATCAGCGCCTGCGTAAGTCCGGCAATTCTGATGAGCACAACCGGGGCTGGAATCAGAATGTAAGCCACTCCGCAGATCAACGGGAGCGCGGTCGCCAGCCATCTGACCAGCTTTCGTCGAGACTCGCTTTCATGGTCTCGGGAGGCCATACCGGCGACACCGAAAAAGTCGGCAATCATTCTGGCGTTTGCAGCGTTGGCCACAAGAAAGGTGGAGTAGAGAACAGCGACGGCACCGCAAAGAAAGAGCCACCTGGCATATTCGCCAAAGATTGGAACATAACTACGAGAGAGTGTTCCAACCATTCGCATGCCTTCCGGGTCTCTTCCTTCTGCATAGAGAACGCAGACGCCCATAATATAGAACGCTGCTGTCGCAAAAGTGTAGACGACCATGGAAAGGAACGCGTCCCATTTCATCACGCGGATCCATCCCTGGGCACGGGCAAGCCAGCCGTCGGTCTGTTCTCGCGGTCCCGCGAATCTCGCATATCCCTTTTCAATACACCAGTACGGATAGCTGATCAGCTCGGTTGCACCGACGCCGATGATGCCGAAGGTTGCCAGTGCGGTCAGCACGGCGTCGCTGCCCTCGGGAAGGCCGAAGCTGAGTCCCTGCAGGATCTGGGTGGAGGAAAGTCCGTAATCGGTATTCTGAAGCGCGAATACGTTTCCAATGGTGATGAATGTAAATGCCACGACCAGTGTGACGGAGAACAATTCCACCAGCCGGTAACGTCCATTGCAGAGGACGACCGCTGTAATGATTGACAGCAGCACAGCCCAGATCTTGTCGTCATAAGTCTGAGGTTCCACGAGTGACGCGAGTTTCTGCTGGTCTTCCGGGTCGCCGCTGACTGCCAGTTCACGGATTCGTACACCCGGTTCGCCCAGAGCAACGATGTCATCTTCAATTCGCTGCAGCATTTTCTGTTGTCGGGGGTCGCGCTGTGCTGACGGGGCAGCAAGGGAGTCTGCCCAGAGCCTGATTTCCCGGACAGATGGGCAACGGGTAGCGTCTGCGTAGTCACCAGTCAGGGGGATCGTCAGCGAAAGAGACTGCCCGACGCCTCCGGCAATACCACCGAGTTGTGCGGTGGAGGTCGTGATCATGATCAGCCAGAATGCCACGATCCAGTTCATGCCAAAAAGTCGGGGGCCAGGCACGCGATTCAGAGAAGTCAGAGTCGTTTCTCCGGCGCTGATGGCAAAGCGACCGAATTCCAACTGGACAAAGACCTTGACGAGACAGCCGATCATGATCAGCCAGAGCAGTGAGATGCCTGCCTGAGCACCGGTCTTGGTGGTCATGATCAATTCGCCGGACCCAACAATATTTGCGGCGATAATGAGCCCCGGGCCAACCTGACGAAGAATTCCTCCAACGGTTGTCGGAGGCGGCTGCACATCAGCGCTGACACGTCGATCAGCGACCTGATCCTGGTTTTGCGGATCTTCTGAAGACATGAGATTCGACCTGGTCACTGCGTGGTGGTAGGACGTGCACGCCGACCGAATTCCGTGTGGATGCAGTCGAGGCAGAGGGCAGGGCACGAATGTCGCACGCCCGGAAGCCGGAAGCACGCCCGGAAGCCGAAAAACCGCCTGAAAAGCGAAAGCGCGACAGGGGGAGCATACACGAAAGTCTCGTTAATGACACGCCGAGCGGGTGTCATTGGTTTTCAGAAGGATTTTCCATACACGCGATTGTTGCGAGTGCTATCGAGCCTGCCGTTTCCGTACACTTGCCGCAGCGAGGCTGCGTTGCCCGGAGAACGCGGCCTGCATGCGTTTGTCGCTCCGTTTTTCGCTTCGTTTGTCAAATTGAGTGCTTATGTTCTGCAGTCAGAAAAACGGCTCAGACCGGGTTGGAATTGCAGTCTTTTGCGTGCTGTTCTTGATCTGCCTGCCTGATTCTGCCTCGGCGTGGCAGGGGCAATCCGAAGCAGCCGGTTCAACAAGTCGGACCAACGCGCCACTGCTTCCCGGGGAGACTGCAGGGGGGCCAGCACTGTCGTCGGTCCTGCTGCTGTCAGGATATTGTGCTGCGATCATAATCGCCTCGCTTGCCGGTGGATGCCTTCCGGCTGCGCTGAAAATGTCACATACAACGAGCCAGACAGTCGCCAGTCTCGCAGGTGGGCTCATGCTGGGAATAGCCATTTTCCATCTGCTGCCCCATTCGCTGCACTCCGGTATTTCCGCAAACTGGGCGATGCAGTGTGTGATGGCGGGGATAGTCACCATGTTTCTGCTCATCCGCTGTTTTCATTTCCATCATCACGGTCCGCTTGAGATATCAACGGCAGAAGAAGAACCCTGTTCCGACCAATGCGACCATCATTCGGATTCGGAAAATCATGACGCTCATGTTCCGGACGCTGCTGACACACCGCATTGCCATCATGCTCATGAACTCAGCTGGATGGGTATTATGGCAGGCTTATCGCTGCACAGTCTGCTCGATGGGATTGCCCTGGCAGCCAGCGTAAGTGCGGAGAGCCGGCATCAGGTGTTTCTGTCTCTGGCCGGGCTCGGAACATTTCTTGCCGTCCTGCTGCATAAGCCGCTGGATGCCATCTCGATTACGTCGTTGATGGCATTCGCACGCTGGGACAGGCGGGCAATTCTGCGAGCCAATCTGCTCTTCGCGCTGCTTTGTCCCGTGGGTGTGCTGCTGTTTTCGTTTGGGATCAGCCAGTTGGAGACATTCCAGCAGGTACTGATTCCATCAGCGCTGGCGTTCTCCTGTGGTGTCTTTCTTTGTATTGCACTCAGTGACCTGCTGCCGGAAATGGAGTTTCACTCACACAATCGACTGCTGCTCACGACTGCTCTGCTCTCCGGAATTCTGATTGCCTACGGGATTACTTTCCTTGAATCTGCAGGCCTGCATCAGGGGTAGGCTGCCAGCAGGTGCGGACCGCTTCGCTGCGCTTCGTCCACTTGCTTTCCACATGTCATTGATCAGAATGCGACGCCTGAAGCCATTGCCTGCAGTGCAGGGGAGTGGCACCGATTTACTCAAGTGATCGCAGATAGAAGAGGGAACGCACATGAAGGCAGGCTTTGGAATCATCGGCACCGGGATGATTGCGCACTTCCATGCGAAGGCCATTGGCGAAATGACGGACGCTCAGGTTGTAGCGTGCTTCAATCAGACGCCGGAGAAAGCAGCGGCGTTTGCAGCAGAGTACAATTGTCGGGCGGTGACCAGCCTTGAAGAACTTCTGGCAGATCCTGAGATCCAGTTTGTGACGATCTGTACTCCGAGCGGCGCACATCTCGAGCCGGCCATTGCAGCGGCGAAAGCCGGCAAGCACGTTGTGGTGGAAAAACCACTGGAGATCACGCTGGATCGGTGCGATCAGATCATCAGTGCCTGTGAGGAGAATGGTGTCCAGCTGTGCACAATCTTCCCATCACGATTCAGTCCGGCAAATCAGGCTCTCAGGAAAGCGATTGAAGCCGGTCGGTTTGGTCGAATAACTCTGGGAGATACCTACGTAAAGTGGTGGCGAACGCAGGAGTACTACGACGGCGGGGGCTGGCGTGGCACCTGGGCTCTGGACGGCGGCGGAGCCTTCATGAACCAGGCAATCCATAACGTGGATCTGCTCTGCTGGCTCATGGGAGATGTTGCTGAAGTTACCGGTTACACGGGAACACTGGCACATGAGCGAATCGAAGTAGAGGATGTTGGCGTTGCCTGTCTGAAGTTTTCCAGTGGAGCAATCGGGGTGATGGAAGCCACAACCGCTGCGTGGCCAGGATTGCTCAAACGTACTGAGATCCACGGCAGTACCGGGACAGTAATTGTCGAGCAGGATTCGATCGTCAGATGGGAGTTTGCCGAGCCGCGTGATTCGGATGAACTGCTGATTGCTGAACTGGGAGGCAGTTCCAGTAGTTCCGGAGGAGCTGCGGATCCCAAAGCAATCTCATTTGTCGGCCACCAGCTGCAGCTGCAGGATTTTGTGGATGCGGTGGCAGAAGGACGTCGTCCTGAAGTGGACGGTGCAGAAGGACGTCGGAGCGTCGAGATCATTCTGGCGTTGTATCAGGCCGCAAAAAGCGGGGTGAGTCAGAAGCTGCCGTTGCAGTAAGTTGATTCTGAGTAGTGTGGAATTGACGCTTCAGCGGAGGCTGAGTCTTCGCTCCCAGATGACATCGCTCTGTCCGTTGTTGTTTTCTCGCCGTGCCAGCACAAACAGCAGGTCGGACAGACAGTTCATTGCCACAAGTGCGTGCGAGTTCAGATCTCCGTCAACGCCAGCCTGCAGCAAGGCCAGCTCTGCGCGTCGGCAGATACTTCGAGCCTGATGCAGCAATGCGGCAGGAAGACTTCCACCGGGAAGAATGAAGTTGGTCAGTTCCGGCTGTTCTTCGCAGCATTCAGCAATGAGTGTTTCAAGTGTCGCGACATGGCCGGCAGTAATTCGATCTCGCAGCAGGTCCGTACCACCTGCTGCAGGCAGGGGTACGGAGACGTCGGCTCCCAGATCGAACAGAAAATGCTGTAACTGGCAAAGGACCTCTCGGTTCCTTGCGCAGACACCGCTGGCCAGAGCAACTCCGATTGCGCAGTTGAGCTCATCAATCATCCCGCCGGCGGCGACTCGCGGTTCCAGTTTTGAAACTCGCTTGCCACTGCCAAGACTGGTTTCACCGTTGTCCCCGCCACCGGTTCGAATCTGGTTCAAGCGTGGCATGATTGCTTCCTCAACGCTGGAGTTATCGGCTGACGGCTACGTGTGGCCTGTCACGGAATGAACGAAGTTTCTGCGTCGACGGCCAGACAGAATGCTGCAAGCAGATCGGCAGCATGCTGCAGGTCTGAGAATGCCACGAGTTCTACCGGACTGTGCATGTAGCGATTGGGGAGTGTGACAAGCCCCGTTGCACATCCTCTGCCTGCCAGCTGAACGGCCGCTGCATCGTTACTGGCCGGGTAACCAAGGGCATTGATCTGGACGGGAATACCCGCCTTCCGGGCCTGTTCAATCAGCATATCGAAGACGACGGGGTTTGCATTGGCCCCACGAACAATGACCGGGCCTTCACCGATCGCAATCTTCCCAAATTCGTTGTGGTCGATGCCGGGGCAGTCGGTGGCATGAGTGACATCCACGGCAATCGCGGCATCCGGAGCGATCTGAAATGCCCCTGTTCCTGCGCCGCGAAGACCGATTTCTTCCTGTGCTGCCGAGATCGCCACGACTCGAACTGACGGCGATGACGAAGCAACTTTCCGGAGCGCCGTAAGGATTACCCAGATGCCACAGCGGTCATCCATCGCGACACCGGAGAGTCGACCGTTTCGCAGTTCACGAAGGCATGGTTCCGGAGTAATGAAATCTCCGATGCGAACCAGTTCTCTCGCTTCCCGTTCGGACGCAGCCCCGATATCCACCCACAGGTCCTTCATCTTCGGGACTGTTCGTCGTTCGTCAGGATCGAGCAGGTGAATAGGTTTTCGAGCGATCACACCCGGCAGATAGCCTGACTTTGAGTGAACGACAACACGTTGTCCGAGCAGGATCTGCATATCCCAGCCACCGACCGGATTAACACGGAGGAATCCATGTGAGTCGATATGTCGAACAATTAATCCGATCTGATCACAGTGTGCATCAAGAAGGACGGTCCTTGTCCCTGCCGGATTCACGGTCATCATGACGTTTCCGAGTACATCGGTCTGCACGTCATCCGCGAAATCTGCAGCAAAGTCCCGTACAACCTGCTGGATCTGTTGTTCACCACCGGATGTGCCGGGCGTCTGCAGGAGTTTCTTCAGAAGTTCATCTGGCAATTGAGCACTCTCCTTTCAAGAGAGATTCTGGGAGCGTTGTATGGAGGTGCATGCCCCGCTGATCGCATTGCAGAGCAGCGTTCCGCTGACTGCGCAGCGACAGAGCCCAGCCCGTGAAGGCTGAGCTCTGCGAGATCTTCTGACTGATGAACGCTGCATCACGCGGTTCGTCAGCGATTAGCCTGTTCTTCCTTTTCGCGACGACGACGTTCCAGGATTTCACCCTGCAGTCCACGGGGAACCTGCCGATAGGCAAGGAACTCCATCGTGAAGGAGCCTTTTCCCTGGGTCATTCCGCGAAGCTCATTCGCATAGTCAAACATCACAGAAAGCGGTACTTCGGCATTGACGACGCAGAGGCCGTTGTTCACTTCCGAACCGGTCACAAGACCACGCTTGCTGGAAAGGTGTCCTGTAACCTGTCCCTGAAATTCTTCAGGAACTTCAATTTCGAGCTTCATGATTGGCTCCTGCAGAGCCATGTCGGCCTTGGGCAGATACTCTCGCATGCATCCCAGGGCACAGATCTTGAACGCCATTTCGGAGGAGTCAACATCGTGGTAGCTTCCATCCTGCAATCGCATGCGGACGTTTACCACTTCGTATTCTCCCAGAGGGCCCTTCTTCAGGCCTTCCTTGAATCCGTGATCACAGGATGGGATGTATTCGCGAGGAATACGGCCACCGCTGATCTCGTCAGAAAACTCATAGTGAACATCGGAATCTTCCGGCAACGGCTCCAGAATGCCCTTCACGTGAGCGTACTGTCCAGAACCGCCGGACTGCTTCTTGTGTTTGTAGTCGAACTCAACAGCCCGCGTCGGACATTCGCGATAGGCAACGCGTGGTTCACCAATGACGCACTCACACTTGTATTCACGCAGAATACGTTCGACGTAAATCTCAAGGTGCAGCTGTCCCATCCCGGCGATCAGAGTCTGCCCGGTTTCTTCATCGGTCATGACACGGAAAGTCGGGTCTTCTCTGCGGAAACGCTCCAGTGCCTTACTGAGCTTGTCCGCGTCGTTGCGATTCTTCGGCTCGATGGAGAGTCGAATGACCGCTTCGGCCACATAGATATTCTCGAGTGACAGTGACATGCCGTCAGCAGTGAAGGTGTCGCCGGATGCACAGTCAACTCCGACAAGTGCCACAATGTCGCCGGCCTCGGCAATATCAATGTCTTCTCGGTCATTGGAGTGCATGCGGACAAGTCGACCGAAACGAACTGGTCGTCCTGTACGAGCATTGATGTAGGACTGCCCCTTGACGATCTTTCCCTGGTAGACCCTGGTGTAGGTCAGCTGACCAAAGCTTTCGACAACAGTCTTGAAGGCCATGCAGACCAGCGGTTCGTCGTTGGAATCGCTGAGCAGGACTTTCTTTGGATTACCATCGGCATCCGGTTCTGCATTGTTATCAATCGCAAACTTGTCTCGTTCCGGCGGTGAGGGCAGGTAGCGTACGACCGCATCCAGTGCTTCCTGAACGCCCTTGTCCTTGTAAGCACTACCCATCAGTACGGGAGTGATCGCCTGAGCAAGTGTGGCCTTGCGGATGACCTCACGGACTTTTTCGATGCTGACTTCGGATTCTTCCAGCAATGCTTCCATCAGTTCGTCATCGTGCAGGGAGAGTTCCTCCAGCATCGCAGCACGAGCTGCATTCGCCTTTGCCTTGTACTCCTCAGGGATTTCCCCGCGGATGATCTTTTCACCTTTTTCCCCTTCGAAGGTTACAGCCTCCATCCGGACAAGGTCGATCACGCCTTCAAATGCTGACTCAGCACCCATATTGATCTGCAGCGGAACTGCATTGCACTGCAGCTTGTCTCGCATCATCCCGATGACCTTCTCGGGATTTGCGCCGATGCGGTCCATCTTGTTGATGAAGGCAATACGCGGAACGCCATAACGACGCATCTGCCGGTCGACGGTCAGAGACTGACTCTGGACACCACCCACAGCACACAGCACGAGGATCGCCCCGTCCAGAACTCGCAGACTTCGCTCCACTTCAACCGTGAAGTCCACGTGCCCCGGAGTATCGATGATGTTGATCGGGTGCTCGCTCTTCAATTCCTCATCGCGCCAGTGCACACGGGTCGAAGCGGAGGTAATCGTAATCCCTCGCTCCCGTTCGAGGTCCATGTGGTCCATCGTGGCTCCGCCGTCACCACCCTTGACTTCGCGGATCTTGTGAATGCGTCCACAGTAGTAAAGAATTCGCTCGGTCAGAGTTGTTTTGCCCGAGTCGATGTGAGCTGAGATTCCAATGTTGCGAAGAAGGGAAATGTCCATGGTTGAACAACGACCTTGGTAGGAACAGAGAATGGAATGCAGGAATCCCGCACAACCGAAAACGAAACTGTGACCTGACAGACGGTCAACAGACAGATCCGAAATAAGCAACCAGCAAACCGGTCGCCGGCCGATCGCTGCCACATACCGCAGCAGGACAGTCAGACGCCTGACAAAGAAGCTGCATACTCAGGGATGCGGGAAAACCGCGTCTCCGTCATAGCCCGCCAGAAATCCAGACCCACGCACCGATTCATGACGCAAAAGCGTGCCCGGGAATGAGGTAAGCAGGACCAACCGTTTACTCTACGCCGCTTCAGCCACTTCCTGCTTCAGCAACATCATGCTTCGGTCTCATCCTGCTTCGGTCCCATCCTGCTTCAGTTCGGTTGGCGTGTGCCATACCGAGGCATTGTCAAAGATGACTTTGCCGCACTGTCGCTTCCAGCACGCTGCTCAGTTCATTCGGTGAAGGAATGGCAACGTACTTCGCCTTGCACTGAACTGCTGTTGCGGAAGCGACAGAAAATGCTTCAGGATTTTGCTGTATCCCAACTCCTCGAAACGAGTTACGAGGAAAGGGAAGCAGTTTCCTGCTGCAGAATCGCCGCTCCTGATGCTGTCTCTGGAGGATTTCAATACCGATGAAAGTCTGAAATCGGCCGCTGTGAGACGATCAATAAGGGAAGATCGCGAGTTTTTCACTTCTGAATCAGGCCGCAAATACTATCCGTGTCATCGGCTGCGTGAAAGTTCAAGAATCCTGAATTCAGCGATTCCCATACCATTCCCGCTGAGGAAAATCGCGCCGCGCCACAGGGCAATCCCAATTGGAGCCGTCTCACATTCGAAAGCAGTGAATTCCTGTCGACCGCACGAGCAGATTTGGTCTACGATGAGATCGGTTGCCGCCGCAAAGAGGCCCTGACAACTATTTTTGCTCGGTTTCACTCGTGGGTGCTGGTCGTATGGGACTTGAAAACAGGGACTATCTGCGGGATTCGGATTACGATCCGCCGGTTCTGCAGCCACCGCGTTCAATGTCAGTCGTCGGATGGCTGATTTCCGCCAATGTGGTCGTGTTCCTTCTGCAACTGTTTGCACGCAGTGCTGATGGAGGGTTCTGGCTGGAGGACGCTCTGGTCCTGACTGTGGATGACGCAGTATTTCGTCTGCAGTTCTGGCGATTACTGACTTATGCGTTCTGTCATAGTCGTGATTCGCTGTTTCACATCGTGTTCAACATGATGACTCTGCACGTGGCGTCGCAACTGGTGCTGACCGTCATGCGGGAAAAGGAACTGCTCTGGGTCTATCTGAGCGGTGCCGTTTTCTCAGGTTGTGTCTCGCTGATTTTTTACAGTCTCGTTTCCCCGAACGCCAGCATGCTGGGGGCCTCCGGTGCTGTGCTCACGTGCCTGACCCTGGCGGCGATCCATCATCCCCGGCAGCAGTTGCTGCTGATGGGAGTCTTCCCGGTCCAGCTTCGGTGGCTGCTGATTGGCTTCATTGCACTGGATGTGATTCCGCTGCTCAGCGGTGGCTGGCGAGACAGCAGGACAGCCCATACAGCTCACCTGGGAGGAGTACTGTTTGCCTTTCTGTACCAATTCAGCAGGTTTAATTTCACAGACTACATTGCGTCACTGCAGCGTGCAGGCAGATTACGCAAAGCTGGCGGCCGACTGCGGGTGTACAGTCCGGATCAGGCGAGCGGCCAGGAAGTCGAAGTGGACCGCATCCTGAGCAAGATCAGTGAGTCGGGAGAAAGCAGTCTGACGGCTGCAGAACGGCGTACTCTGGCGGAGGCCAGCCGACAACTTCGCAGACGCAATGGAGGCAGTTAGGCTCTGAGTCGCACCGGGCGACGATGCGGATACCTGGCTCTGATTCAGCTGAGTATCTCGGGGATCACGTGCCCGTGAACATCGGTGAGTCGCCTTGAGATTCCATTATGTTTCCAGGTGAGCTGTTTGTGATCGATTCCCAGCAGGTGCAGGATTGTGGCATTCAGGTCATGAATCATCAGCGGCTTGTCAGCGACCCCGAAGCCAAGTTCATCGGTCAGGCCATAGCTGACTCCGCTGCGGACTCCTGCTCCGGTGAGAAATGCGGTGAATCCATTGGGATTGTGATCTCGTCCACGGGCACCTTTCTGAAACATCGGCATGCGTCCGAATTCCGTACACCAGACAACAAGAGTGTCTTCCAGCAGGCCACGCTGGACATTCGGACATTGCTGGGCCGCGCGCGCCGCGGCGGCCCGCTGGACGCTCCCGAGCACTCGTCTCCCTCTCTCTCGATCCCTCCCTCGCTCCATCC
>JALRDR010000759.1 GCA_023262145.1 Planctomycetaceae bacterium
GCGTTAAGACCAACATCCCGTTTCTCAGCACACTGCTGTCACATCCGCAGTTCATCGAAGGCAACTGTACAACACGTTTCATCGACGAAACCCCGGAGCTGTTCCAGTTTGCTCCACGCCAGAATCGAGCAACACGACTGCTGACTTACCTCGCTGAGACGATCGTCAATGGGAACAGTCTGGTGGAAGGTCGTCCGAAATCAGCTCGACGAACCCCCGCTCCGGTACCGACGATCCCGGTCGAAGCAATACGGCCTCAGGGGACTCGTGATCGCCTGCAGGAACTCGGTGTCACAGAATTCTCCCGCTGGGTCCGCGACCAGAAACGACTGCTCATCACCGATACGACATTTCGTGATGCCCACCAGTCACTGCTGGCCACTCGCATGCGGACCTACGATCTGATGCAGATCGCAGATACTTACTCACACATGGGAGCGGAACTGTTCAGCCTGGAGATGTGGGGTGGGGCGACCTTCGACACATCGATGCGGTTCCTGCGTGAAAGCCCGTGGCAGCGGCTGGTAAGCCTGCGCAGAGAGATCCCCAACATCCTTTTCCAGATGCTGCTCCGCTCGTCCAATGCAGTCGGCTATACCAATTACCCTGATAACATCGTGCAGGTATTTGTCAAAGAAGCGGCAGACGCCGGCATCGACGTCTTCCGCGTGTTCGACTGCCTGAACTGGCTTCCGAATATGAAGGTTGCCATGGATGCTGTGGTGGAATCCGGAGCGATCTGCGAGGCGGCAATCTGCTACACAGGTGATATTACCAATCCCCGCCGCAACAAGTACTCCCTGAAGTACTACGTGGACCTCGCCAGGGAACTGGAGCGAATGGGTGCCCATATCCTGGCAATCAAGGATATGGCTGGCCTGTGTAAACCCAGTGCTGCCGGCACGCTGGTGAAAGCCCTGCGGGAAGAGATCGGGATCCCCATTCACTTTCACACTCACGATACAGCCGGAATTCAGGCCGCTTCAATTCTGGAAGGAGCAGCCGCTGGACTGGATATTGCCGACGCAGCGATGGCGCCGCTTTCCGGAGGCACTTCACAGGTCAACCTGAATACCCTTGTGGAAGCGCTCAATCATCAGCCCCGGGATACGGGCCTTGATTCAGACAATCTGGACCGCATTGCTGAATACTGGCGCGGTGTGAGGGAATTCTACACTCCCTTCGAAAGTGCTTCCCTTGCGGCAACTGCCGATCTCTATCGTCACGAAATGCCTGGCGGGCAGTACACAAATCTGTTCGAACAGGCACGTGCCCTTGGTCTGGCTGATCGCTGGCCGGAAGTCTGTCAGCT
>JALRDR010000766.1 GCA_023262145.1 Planctomycetaceae bacterium
GGTCCGGCGATCTCGGCTTTTACGAAGATCTACCCTGACGTCGAGGTCCAGCTGCACCTGACTGACCGCCCGGTCAGCCTGCCGGACGAGGCGATCGACGTCTCGATCCGTTTTGGCGATATCCCGGACTCACGCCTGATCGCGGGAACCGCACCCTGCAGAGATGGATGGCCCCGGTTGAATTACAGATGGCTCGGTTGAACTGTAGATGTCGTTGACACGTGGTTATCTCGTTGATTCGTGGGGGGAATTTACCAGAAAGCTGCCGAGGACGCGCTCCTGTTCGAACTGCACAACAAGGAATGTCGGTCGCGGCGGAAGTAGTTTGGCAAACCGTCGGTTGACTGTCGATGCGAACGAGTTCCAGTTGAGAATTGCGTTCAGGCAGTGGCGCTCGCATCTTCACACGCCTCGGTGCTGAATTCGCACAAGGCGAAATCCGTTGTCTGAACGTTCCAGGGTGTCGATCCAGTTCGATTCTTCCCAGCGATAACGAATTTGAACGCGGGCAATGGTTCCGGCCACCAGGGAAATCATCGCGGTCTTGAGTTGATCGGCCGATGCTACGGAACTGGCTGAGGTTCTCTGAGCGTTGGGGAGTCGCTGCATCAGCAGCACATTTGAGGCCAGCAATTCAATATCAGAGAAAAGTTGTTCAATCTGCTCTTTCGACAGCAGGCTTTCACACATGGGCGGCAATTCTGAAAGGTTAATGCCTCCATGATTCTCTGGGGCGGCCATTGGCCGCAACGCCTCCTGAGCGTGTCCGATGATCGGTTCGCGAGACGGCGCGGGGACACTGATGACGGGCGTCTTCATATCGTCGCGTGAAGGACGCAGGCGAAACCAGTCGCGACGGGACATTTTCGTGTTCTCTGTCATCGAAGCACTACTTTCTGATCTGTGGTCCGGGGAGAAACGTCGGTTCCGCGCTCATCAGAGTCTGCTCCATTGCAGCGGCTGGTGTGTGACATTGCTGGCAGTTGTTTCGCCATGGATGAGTTGTGCGAATGCCTTGTCGACCTTCGTAACCATGACAACTCATGCAGTCTGTTCGCATCCATGTGGTGTGTGGAATCTGTGGAGGGGCCCCCGGGAATGCTCGTGGTCCGGAGGTGGGAGCAGGCAATCCGGCAAAAGAATTTTCTCGAAACAACTCGGAGGGCAAATGTCGCGAGTGACTTTCGACGTGGCACTGTGTGCAGTTCGTTAGAAACTGATGCGACATCCGTGGTATTCGGATCGTTGAAGCGACGGCACCCGTCTGATGGCACGCAACGCACGCGGCATCCGTTTGCTGGTCAATGGAATGTGGCACTGTTGGAGGTGCCCCGTTGAACGCACGATTTCGGCCGCGTTGCTCAAGGGCCATCAGTTTGTCTTCGAAAGTGATCTTGAATTCAGCCAGCGGCTCAACAGTGGATTTCAGGGACGTTAGATGTGACTGCTGCATGTCGGTCCGTGATGTGGCGGCCATTTCAGAATAATGGGCTGCCCGGACTACGCCTTCTTCCGTTGGCCGACTCTGCATTCCTGGCAGGCTTGATCGTGAAGATGCGGAATCTGAAGCCGTGATCTTCATCGGTCCCTGGAGTCCCGTGAAGAATCCCACAACGGCAACGGACACCACGATAAATGCGATCAGCAGTGTGCGGCTCGGTTTTCGTCGGCGGCTCATGCGTGCACCTTACTAATGCGCACAGCGGCTTTCTTGTAGTCTGGCTGTTTCGAGAAAGGATCAACCGCATCAAGTGTTAAGTCGTTGATTAGTAGTGTTTCATCGAAAAACGGAACAAAAACGGTCCCCTTCGGTGGCTTTCCTCGCCCATCAATCCAGACTGGAATTTCGAGTGACCCACGACGAGATTCCATCCTGATGCGATCCCCATTTTTCAGTCCGTAACTGGACGCGTCGTCGGGATGAAGTTCCGCATAGGCCCGTGGCATGGCGCGACTGAGTTCAGGAATCCGTCGCGTCATTGAGCCGGAATGCCAATGCTCCAGAACTCGGCCGGTACACAGCATCAACGGGAATTCCGCGTCCGGCACTTCCGCCGGAGCTATCCACGGATGAAACCAGATTTGCGCGCGATCGTCGTGCGTGGATGAATGATAGAACTGAATCTCCTTGCCTGCCGCAACGTACGGATCGGATCCTTCAGAGAAGCGGAAATGAGTTTCCTTCCATTCACCGTTGCGTTCGACAACGGGCCACCGCAAGCCTCTGGCCTTCACGTATTCGCCATATGGCGCCAGATCCTTGTGCTTGAAGCGAGTAAACTTTCGATACTCTTCAAACAGATGTTCGTCCACATTGGTGTCGTAGTAGTGTTCCCATTCCCAAATCGGGACGACATTTCCAGCAGCGTCCTTGACCTCGAAGAGAAACTGACCATTTCGATCTTTCATTCCCTCGACGCCGCGCGTCAGGAGTTCATGAGCTACGGCAATCGTCTGCCAACAGTCATCGCGAGCATCACCGGGCGGATTGACCATTTTGAACCACTGCTGAGTTCGTCGTTCGGAATTGCCAACCATTCCGTTTTTCTCAACCCACATGGCTGACGGCAGAATCAAATCGGCCAGTCGCGTTGTCGCGGTGGGATAGACGTCGCTGACAATCAGGAGCTTGTCTTCCAGTCCTGCTTTGCTGTCTCCCTTGGGGTTAAACAGCTTATTCAGGTTGGGCAACGTTTGTCCCGGATTCGTTACCTGAACCCAGATGGTCCCGATGTCTCCGCCTTCGCTCGTCGGAGTACAGAAGCTCTCCCACATTTTTACGGTGTGATGTCCCGGGACTGAGTTGATTCGCCCCGGAGGTACCTGCCAGATTTCCTCCGTTTTGGTCCGATGCTCAGCGTCCGTGACAACGAGGCCACCGGGCAAAGCGTGCGAAAGAGTCCCCACTTCTCGAACGGTACCGCAGGCCGATGGCTGCCCAGTCAGGCTCGTCGGTGCATTGCCAGGCGTTCCAAAATGTCCGCTTAGCAGATGAATCCCATGAACCAGCGTATTGATCGCTGTGCCGCGAGTGTGCTGGTTCATTCCCATACACCACAGCGATGTGATTCTGAGTTTCCGATTGCCAAACAAATCTGCCAGCATGCGAATCTGAGAGGCAGAAACGCCAGACAACTGCTCGACATATTCCGGCGTGTAAGGCTCAAGCAGTGACTTGTATTCAGCGAATGAAATGACCTTGCCGTGCAAATTCGGATTAGTGTCATCCGGAGCCTTGAAGCTGCAGAATGATTCCACAAACTTCTGATCATACGTGCCGTTCTTGATCAACAGATGGGCAATCCCGTTGGCAATGGCAAGGTCGCCGTGCCCTTTCATCTCCAGATAATGCTGGCATGCTTCGGTGGTTCGGGTTCGCCGAGTACCGATATCGATTAGCGTCACCTTTTCCCCACGACTGCGCCGGTCGATGACTCGTGAGAAAAGCACGGGATGCATTTCGGCCGGGTTATTGCCCCACATGATCAGCACATCACATGCGTCCAGATCGTCATAGCAGCCTGCGGGCTCATCAACGCCGTATGTAGCGAGGAATCCCGTGACCGCTGAAGCCATGCAAAGCCGCGCATTCGGGTCGATGTGGTTGTTGGACAACCCGCCCTTCATGAGTTTCTGGGCCGCATAGCCTTCTGGAATCGTCCACTGTCCGGAACCGTAGAAGGCAAACCTCTCGGGGGCCGCCTGAATACGGTCAGCGATGATCCGGATTGCTTCCGGCCAAGAGATTTCGCGATATCCGTCTCCGTCGCGGAGCAGGGGTTTGGTCAGCCGATCTTTGCCATAAAGTGCTGCGCCAACATGATAGCCTTTGACGCACAGCAGGCCCTTATTCACGTCAGCGTTACGGTCGCCGGCTATGGCGACGACTTTGCCTTGCTGGACGCCGACCTGCACATGGCATCCCGTACCGCAAAAGCGACATGGAGCCTTCTGCCAGTCAACCCCGGTCGCTGGTTCATCGGCAAGAATCGGTAACGCAAAGCTGGTTCCCCCGGCAATGGCGGCTGCCGCAGCCATCGCGGAAGCTTTAATGAATTCTCGACGCTGAACAACACCGTCCTGAGTGTCAGGTTTACGACTCATTGACCAGTCGTCTTTCCAATCGGAGCCACAACGTTAATGCAGGGCTCGTCTTCAAAATGAACAAAAACAACGTCCACAAATGCAACACCCACGATGGACTGCAATCGGCGAGTCGTCTCTTCCAGTGAATCGGGATCGGATGAATCAATCAGAATCGGTATTCGATGCGAGAACGAT
>JALRDR010000796.1 GCA_023262145.1 Planctomycetaceae bacterium
GCTCCTTCGATGGCCACCCCGTTCGCCAGCCACTGGTAGGACAGCACGCCGAGGCCATCCTCGTCCTGAAGCGTCGAGACAGCGGGCCAATGGCCGCAAGCAGTTCTCCCCTGTAAGCGGCAATCACCGTTTCGCCCCCCGTTCGCTCCAGAGCAAACGTGCTTTCTGCTGTTGCCCTGAAATCAAACTGTTGCCGGCCGATCTGGACCAGCAGTCGCTGGCCCGCCTGCATTCCTCCAATGGCCACGCGTCCCTGCAGCAGAGTAATTAATGCCACCGGTGGCGGTTCTTCCGCTGACAATGTGAGCACTGATTTCGGAACGGCAGCAATTTCAAGCAACGTCCCTGCGTCAACGGTGATTGTTGACCCACCGAGAAGTTCACCTTCCGCACGCGACCACGACAGTGTCAGCAGTTGCGAGGGCTGAGTGGTGGTCCAGAGATGCTGGGCAGACGTACTGAAAACCCCACGCCAGTTCGTACGGCCAGCTGGTCGAGCGGCTGCGACTCCGGTCACTACAGACCACTCGACCAGCTTGCCTGCTGCAGCAGAACTGGATGGTGTGTCGGGTTGCCTCGGAATGCGCACCGGCGGGACCTCCAGCCGGGATCCAGGGAGAGTGAGTGAAGCGTTCGGTTGGCCTTTCAGGTCTTCCGCTGCCGGTCGCTGAGCAGCATCTCCAGTATTCGCTGCCACATCCTGCCTGCCGGGACTCTGGGGAGTTGTGATGCCGTCTGTTGCAGAATTGCCTGGTAAAGCAGGCTGCGCAAGTGGCTGCCGGGGCAGATTGTTGAACAGGAAACGAAGAACCAGGAACGCCATCACCGACGTGGTCAGGAACAGGAACAGCAGTGAACGGCGGCGCTTGCTGGATGGTGAATTCGCTGTTTCGCCTGACGGGACCTGTGGCCGTTCAGCTGCCGGCGCGGATGTCTGTGATGGATTCTGCGTTCGTTGACCAGGTCCTGATGAGGCTGATGCTGCTGCGGCGTCGTGCTGATCAGGAGGCAATTTGTCTGGTGCAGGCTGTCGGTCGACACTGCCCAGTCCCGCACCGGGGGTGTCAGACGCGATCCTCGCATCTGCAGAAATACGATTCTCACGCCAGCGACTCACAATTCTGCTGAGTAATGCAAGGGAATGAAGACACCTGTGCTCAATGGCTCTGATCTCGGACTGCGGCAGACTCTGGTTGAGGAACCCAGAAAGCAGATCCGAATCGATTTCGTCCTCCGACGAATCTGAAACATGCGCCTGTGACGGTACAGCGGAGCAGTTCTGAATCTGACGAAACAGTGTGGCCAGCTCCGGCTCTGCCTGAATTCGGGCATGCAGCTGCTCCGCTACCAGTGCCGGAAGATCATTATCGAGCAGCCGCAGTAACAGCACCAGATTTGATGGCTTTGCGGACATGTGGAGTACCAGCAAGAAAAACGTAGTTGGTGATCAGAACAGCATGTCGTCAGAACGCAGACGATTGTCGTATTCGGGGTGCCACAGCTGTCTCTGACGTTGTGCCTGAATTCCCTGTTCTGCAGGGGCGTTGACCGGGGCAGCGTGAGAACTGTACTGCAACATGATTCGTCCTCGACGCTCCTGCAACGGACTCACGGGAAGAACTCCTGCAGACGGTCACAGCACGCAGTCGGTGCATGGATATGGTGGTGCCGGAAGTCTGATCCTTCCTGAACGCCAGGAGCAGCTGTTGGTCCTGCAGAAGCATCAGCAGGATCAGGATTGCCTGCCGGCAAGGATCATAGACTCTGCGGGCCATCGGCGTGAAGCCGAGGTCAGTCAGTATCGATGCAGTGAGCACGGTGCGAGTTGTGCGATGAGCTCCACGTCGGGATTCGCTGCAGCTTGCATGTGGGCAGAGAAAATGGGGGCTGGACAGCACTCTGTTTCAGTCAGAGCGATTTTCAGCAACACTTGACCGTCCTGACAGGTCTGCCAGAATTGCGTGGTTGGCTGGCAGGGTTTGCTTCCGCTGCGCTGTGTGCGCGTCGAAGGCAGGACTGTGATCATGATCGGGGCAGCGAATTCGCCGCCTCAGTTCGCTGCCACACGCAGATTCAGAGCGGGCCGGCGGGCCAGATCCCTTCCTGCCCGTTTGCCGGCAGAATACGTTTCACATTCAGACTGAATCACCTCACTCACTTCGTTCGGATAATCGCCATGCTGTATTTGCGTGCCGCAGTAGCTTTGCTGAGTTTATCAATCGTTGCACCGGCGTTCTGTTCAGAACCGAGCGCTGACTGG
>JALRDR010000811.1 GCA_023262145.1 Planctomycetaceae bacterium
TGCAGGCAGGTGGCATGCGTTTTGTCAGCTGGGGAACTCAGTTCGTCGATCTTGACCTTGACGGGGACGAGGACATCTTCGTTGCCAGCGGTCACATCGATGACTTCCGACCGGAGGGTGGCGAATTTGCCATGGTGCCTCAGCTCTTTCGAAATCAGGGAGACCTGCAGTTTGCAGAAGTAGCCGCTGTCGAAGCAGGCGAAGTGCTGAAGACACCAATTCACGGGCGCGGAGTTACGGTGTGGGACTGGAACACAGATGGACTGCCGGATCTGGCCATCTCCACCAGCAGTGGCCCGGCCAGACTGATCACCAATACGACCGTGGCCGAAAACCGATTCCTCAAAGTGCGTTTGTCCGCGCGGCACAGCGACCGGGATGCCTGGTTCTCTGTCGTTTCCGTCACAACACCGCAGAGAACAATCAGGCGGCAGCTGAACGCTGGCAGTGGTTATCATGCCTGCAACGAACGCTTTCTGCTCGTGGGACTGGGCGCAGCTGAGACCATTCAGCAGGTACACATCAGCTGGCCATCGGGGCACGAATCGCTCGTGCAGGCAATTCCGGCCGACGCTACACTGTATTTGTCAGAGGACCATTCGTCCGCCGTCGTGGATGTTGCACAACAGCTCTACAGTGTCCCGGTTGAATTGTCTCACCCGCAGTAGTTCTGATCTGCTTTTTCATGCTTACCAGCCCCACGCATCGTCTTACTGCAACTCGACTGCTCAGCTGCACTGCGGCGGTCATCGCGGTTCTGGCTGTGATCTGGCTTTTGGCCAGCAAAGCTCCCCCTGATCCGGAACAGTTGCTGCGTCAGGCGAATACCGCGTATCTGGCAGGGCGATATGCTGACGCCACCGCGAAAGCTCGGCAGGTACTGCAATTCGTGCCGGCAAACGCCGATGCACTCTGGCTGGCCGGCCAGTCCGAACTTCGTCAGCAGAATTACAGCGAAGCGGTGATCTTGCTGGGTGAGATACCGGCTGAACATCGCCAGTTTCGTGCGGCTTTGACGACAGTTGCTGGTCTGCACAGTAACAAGCTGTTGAGTATCCGGCGAGAAGTCGAATCCTGGCGACAGCTGCTCAGGCAACTTCCGGACGACATAACGGCATTACAGAGACTGGCTCAGCTTTATGCCAGTAGTGGAGCTCGCACTGAAGCCCTGCCGCTCATTCTGCGGCTCGTGAAGCTGGGGCAGCCATCAGACCTGCTCATGGTGGCCGCGCGAGAGACCGGAGCCATTTCCGACAGACCAATGCTCGAGAAAGCGCAGCTGGCAGACCCGAATGACCCGTATCCGCCCACGGGACTGGCGCAAATTGCATTCCTCGACGGTGATTATGCTCGGGCGGTCCTCTTGTCCCGTGAGGCATTAGAACTGGAAGCTGCGCATCTTCCGGCACTGCGGATTCTAGGCCACAGTCTCCTCGCCTTATCCAGCTGGGCGGAACTGCAGGACTGGCAGAAAACAGTCGCCAGCGTTTCATCCGATCCGGACATTCAGGCAGTCATGGGAATGCAGGCAGCGAGATCTGGCCGCAACCAGACTGCGGCAACACTACTGCTGTCCGCTGTCAGGCAGCGGGGTGATCAGCGCAGTGCCATCTGGCAACTCAGCCAGCTCAGCGGCAGCGCGGCGGAGCCTGAACTGGCAGCCCGACTTTCAGAACTGCTGGAGCATGACCGACAACTGAAGGAAGCCCAGGACAGGGTGTTCTTCGGTGGAGGAGCAACTGATCTGGCTGCCGTCCTCAGTCTGGTGGATGCGTTTCAGACCTGCGGACGAATTCATGAAGCCTGGGGCTGGGCCGTACTTGCATCACCAGGCGTCGCTGACGGGACATTACTGCAGGCACGAATTGAACAGCTCACCGCAATTCTGGAAACGGCATCCGAACAGCTTGTGCAGGACACCGGCCTGCTGCAGGAAGCAACACGCCGGCTCATCAACCACCCAATGCTGACGGACATGTCTGCAGACGGCGATTTGGAATCCGGCGACGAACAGCGTTCCCGAGCCAGGCTGCGCTTCCGGGAAATTGCAGCCGATATCGGGCTCGAGTTTGAGTATCTCAATGGCAACAGCGGCAGACCAACCCGGCATATGTACGAGCTCACCGGGGGCGGCGTCGGGGTTCTTGATCTCGATGCTGACAGCTGGCCGGATGTCGTCCTGACGCAGGGGGGAGTAATCGCGCCGACTGCCGGCAGCCTTGCCGGAGAGCACCGGATCTTCCGTAATCAACGCGGGCTTCGCTACCGGGAGATCACAGCACAGACCGGTCTCATCGGCCACGAATATGGGCAGGGGACGGCAGTAGGGGATCTGAATGAGGATGGCTTCGATGATTTCATTGTGGCCGGAATTGGAGGCGCGACACTTTGGATGGGGAACGGAGACGGTACGTTTTCGGCTGAATCTGAGCTGACCGTGCGAGACATGCGGTGGTTTACCAGTGTCGCCATTGCAGATCTGAATCAGGACCAGGTGTCTGATATTCTGCTGCTGGGTTACCTGCGCGGGTCTGATCTTCTGACGCGTCTCTGTAAGTCGGGTCAGGACCAGCCACGAATGTGTTCTCCTTCGGTCTTCTCCGCCGAGTCAGATCTATTGCTCTACGGCGACGCCAGCGGTGGCTTTCAGGACCTGAGCAGCGTCCTGCCACCGACGACCGGCAAAGGGCTCGGTCTGCTTGTAGCAGACTTCAACAATGATCCCGGACTGGAGGTTTTGATTGCCAGCGACACCACCCCGAACTCACTGTTGATATATGACACAGAGCAGAACACATGGAATGATGCGGGATTTGCTTCCGGACTTGCGTTGAGCAGTACCGGTAAACCGGAAGGCAGCATGGGGATTGCAGTACGCGATCTGAATGCAGATCAGATTCCGGATATCGTGGTTACCAACTTTCTGGCCGAATCAGCCGGCATTTATGAGTCTGCTGGAGCAGCGCTGTATATTGATCGCCGGGATTCAACAGGGCTGGCAGCGGCAACTCGCAAAGTGCTCGGTTTCGGCACTCAGTTTCTCGACGCAGATCTGGATGGCAGAGCAGAACTGTTTCTGGCCAACGGTCATATCGACAACCTGAATTCACCGGAGATTCCCTATCGTATGCGTTCTCAGATGTTTAGCTGGACTGATCGACGATTCAGCGAGCAGTTGCCAGAAGACATCTGTCCGTGGATGAATGAGCTGCATCTGGGGCGCTCTGTGGCTCGACTGGACTGGAACCAGGACGGCAAACCGGACCTGTTGATCGGTACTCTTTATGAACCCACCGCATTGCTCAGCAACGAAACGCCTGCAACAGGAATTTCTCTGGCAGTGTCGCTCACCGGAACCTCATCACCTCGCACACCCACTGGTGCCCGCGTCAGCCATTCATCTCCAGGCGGTCTGCAGCTCACTCAGGAAATCCTGACGGCAGGCGACGGCTATCAATGCTCCAGTCAGAAGCAACTGCTGATCACAGCCAGGGCAGCTCACTTCTCCGGGACATTAAGCGTGCTCTGGCCGGATGGCAGCAGCGAGGATTACAGGAATCTGCTGCCGGGGCAGCGTTATCGGCTGATACAGAATTCTGGTCGCGCGTATCGGATTCCGGAGTAGTGGTGTCAATGGTGTACAGCAGGATGACAGCATTAAAAAGTGGCAGTGCCCGCCTGCTCAAGCGTGCGGTCCCTCCGTTGCTGATGCTGGCCATTGCATTCTGGAGCACAGCAGAATCCTGGCAGACTCCCACGACAACCGTTGCCGTCCCGCCTCACGGTGCCCGTACGGTCGCTCTGTTCAATGTCTGGACCATGCTCTGGAATTCGAGGCAGCTGTCCCCGGCCCACCCGTCCTGGTGGGATGCCCCGATGTTCCATCCGGAGCAGGGGACTTTTGCGTGGAGTGAACCGCAGCCGTTCACCTTTCTCTTCAGCCCCCTGCTGCTGTGTGGTCAGGGGGCACTGGCCTATAACATGCTGCTGCTGCTTTCACTGACCCTGAACGGTCTGCTGACGCTGCGGCTGCTGCGATTGTGGGGAATTCGAGTCATCCCTCGTCTGGCGGCAGGCATCGCAATAATCCTGCTGCCAATGCTGCACGATCAGCTGGATGTCCTGCAGTTAACAGCAATCTGGCCGTTCATCTGGCTCCTGTCTGCACTTACGGAGCTTCGCAAGGCGACCACAACGCAATCCGGCATGCGCGGCGTTCTGCTGCGGGGCGGCGAGACTGGTCTCGCATTCTGCACACTCGGAGCATGTTCCGTTCATCATGCTCTGTTTACCGGAATCCTCCTGGCTGTCACCGTCTGGCTGCTGGTTCCATGGCGACACCTGATCCGCTGGTCCGCCGGCATCACTCTGGCCTCGGCCATGGTACTGCTGCTGCTTGGCCCGCTGCTCCTGCAGATGCAGACCCTGCTGCGTCAGCATCGCTTCGAACGCGCCACCGAAACCGTCGAGCGACTCTCTGTTGATCTGATTGACTTTGCCGTACAGACGCCGGGCCACTGGCTGCTGAATAATCCGGTTCAGCACCAGACATGGTCACCCATGTCGCCGGGGTTTGTTCGCTCGTCGCTTGCACTGGGCTGCTGCCTGCTGCTCATGGCTCGCATGACAGGCCGGTTGTACACGGGCGTCGGTACTGCGGAAGTCTGTTTTCTGCTGCTGCTGAGTGCCATGTCCGGAGTGTTTGCGATCGGGATGCACCTTGGGACAAGCGACCGGCCACTGTGGCCGCTGCTGACATCAATAGTCCCCGGACTCTCACACGTGCGCAGTCCGTTTCGCTTTGGCTACTTCTTTCAGCTTGCGCAGATTCTTCTGGCCGCATGTTCGCTTGATCAGCTGCAACGAATCGCAGCCGGCAGAACCGGCCTGAAGAGAGTCTTGCCGGGAGTCCTGCTTGTCGTTTGCTGCGGAATTACTGCTTTCGAAATCCTGCCACGTCCACTGGTCCGCCTGGGGATTCCGAATATCAACCGCAAACCGGAATGGGCGAGCCTGATCCGCAGCAGACAACGCGAGGGGCAGGGGACTTTGATCCTGCCGCATGTCATGACCTCCAAAGCTGCGGATTTTGAACCAACCGTGAGATGGATGATTCAGGCCACTGCAGCCCAAATACCGTTGGCCAACGGTTACAGTGGTTTCTTTCCGCCCTCGCACTATAAACTGCAGCGAGCACTGCAGCAGGACCGACTCACACAGCCGGCGCTGCAACTGTTACGAAACCGGAGGATCCGATTTCTGGTCACTTTCAACAGCGCATCCGCAGACTGGGTTGCCTCCGCCCCACCTGGCACAATTATTGAACTGCAGAAACTTTCTGAAGAAGTTACTGTCTTTGAAGTAACAGAAGCTCCGGTAAGGCAGCAAGCACAATGAACTGCCTGCCACTGAACCATTTTCACTTTCAATCAACCGACCGCAGCTGTTTCGGCAACAACATTTGCTCCGTGTCCTGCAGCAGCCCACTGCAGCAGATTCAGTGCCCAATTGACAGCTTTTCACTCAGCATCCTTCAACTGATCCGGCCCAGTCCTTGCAGAGCATCAAATCATGTCGAACATCCCGGGATTCAGACGCCACGATTCCAGCGGCGACGTGCCAGT
>JALRDR010000878.1 GCA_023262145.1 Planctomycetaceae bacterium
TGCCGGAGGCCTGCCGATGCTGCTCCCGCCGCTGGAGGACGAAGACGCCATCCAGGAAATGATGGATCAGGTTTCCGGTGTAGTGCTGAGTGGCTGCAGCCTGGATCTGGATCCTGCACGAATGAAGCTCCACCCGCATCCGTCAGTGCGAGTGATGCCGAAGCGTCGCGAGGACTTCGATCGACGGATTGCTCAGATCGCGATCGATCGTCGAATTCCTGTTCTGGCGATTGGCTCCGGTATGCAACTGGTGAACGTGCTCTGTGGCGGCAATTTGTTTCAGCATGTCCCGGAGGAAGTCGCGCGTTCACTGCATCACCGTGATGCTGTCGAAAAGAACCTGCGACACGTGCTGGATGTTGTGCCAGGGACGCGGCTGGATGCGATCTATGGCCCGGGCGAAGTACGAGTCAACAGTTCACATCACATGGCTGTCCGGGATCTGGCCCGCGTTTTCCGCGTGAGTGCAACCTGTCCTGATAGCGTGATCGAAGCATACGAGTCGATTGAAGACGACTGGTTCTGCATTGGAGTTCAGTGGCATCCGGAGAGCTCAACGGCATCAGCACTGGATCTGCAGATCTTCGAAGCGCTGGTGGATTCCTGCAGTCGTGAGAAAGCAGACAGCAGCATCCTGCCAATGAGCAGCACTCGGCGTGCAGCCTGACCCCGGATGCAAAGCTGAATTCAGATAACCAGACGTCACCCCTGCAGCCGTGCCGCTGCAGGGGGGTGTCTGTGTTCCGGATTTCTGTTTGTCGAGCCGGCCAACGGGGCTGTATGAAGTCAGGTGCCGGTTACAGAATCACTGCTGTCAGTGGCCCGGATTTCAATAATCCTGGTGCGGGTGCCGGATTGCTGGCCAGTGGCAGACTGGTCTGATCGCTGCAGGCGCGGGAAGTCAGGTGTCCAGGCCGCTGCACGCGGCGTTTCAGGCTGAGCTCTGAACAGGGACTGTATGCGGCGGATCAGCCTCAGGATAAAGAACCCCAGCAACATTACGGCAAACATGAGCACGGCAATCACGACGATTATCGCCAGGACCGCTGTCAGTGCTGACGTAAAGAGCAGTCTTCGGAATGGAGACGAACTGCGGGTCTTTGAATACTGCGCGCGAAATGCGCTGTCGAGCGTTCTGAAGTGAGCCGAGAAGACGGGCCGCTGCTGGTGACCGGACACGCGAATGCTCCTGAGAAGTGCTCCGGGACAGTTATCTGCTCGGCGGCGTAAGTACGATCTTGCCAGTCAGAGTGCCGGCATTCTGCAGTGTGTTCTGCTCCTGCAGTTGATGCGCCGCAGCTGCCTGCGAAAAAGGGAACCGAGCGCCAATTCCGGGTTTCCAGGCTCCTGTTGAGAGCAGTCGATTCAGTTCTGCGGCGGTCTGACGTTGCTCCTCGGCCGATGCGTTGAACATGGCAAACCCAATGACTCGCAGATCCTTCACATAGAATGGGCCAACGGGAAACGCCGGTCGCGCATCTCGTCCTGCCATCAGCACCAGACGTCCGCGTTTTGCCAGCAGTGGGATGCTGTGCTCCGGCGAGGGATTTCGCAGAGTTTCAAACCAGACATGAATCAGGCCTGTTGCCGTGGTGATTTCCCGCAGTCGGGCATGGACGTCTTCTGTGCGATAGTCGATCACATAATCCGCTCCCGTGGCCTTGCAGAGCGAGGCTTTCTCAGCGGAACCTGCAGTCGTGATCACCGTTGCACCCGCGGCCTTTGCGAGCTGAACAACAGCTGACCCCACGCCCCCGCTGCCGCCGTTCACAAAAACCACTTCACCGGATTGAAGCCCGGCATGCAGGAACAGACCCAGATGCGCGGTGATACCGGTGAGTGCGCCGGCCGCAGCCTGTTCGAAGTCCACACCCTCCGGAACTGGATACAGCCATTCCTGAGCAACCGCACAGTACTCTGCAAGAGTTCCCTGCCTTCCGGCGAGCCCCTGATTGCTGCCCCAAACGCGGTCACCGACCTGAAATTCCGTGACCTGCTCTCCTGTGGCGACCACTGTTCCGGCCAGATCACAGCCGGGGATTGCTCTGGGAGGAAGTTCCGCTGCCACAGCGCCGGAACGAATGTAAGTGTCAATTGGATTGACAGAGGCGGCAGCGACTTCAACGAGCACTTCACGTGCCCCGGGAATCGGTCTGGGGAACTCTCCCATCTGCAGTACATCAGGAGCACCCGTCTGACTGAAGAAAACAGCCTGCATTTGTGTCATGACAGCTCTTTCGCAATGACATAGACAGAGCCACGGGGAGCAGCAGGATGCCGGCCGCTGTGCTGGCAGCGGAGAATCCGCTCGCTCTGAATCAGCTCATGAATGCAACATAGTAGAACGCCAGCCCGGTGACACTGGTGAGCGTGATGTCCACAGTGGATGCCCAGCCAAGGAGGCTGTGCATGCGGCTGTGCGGTCCCGGAACGGGATTTGCGCCAAAACGCCGCAGAGCCAGCAACATTGTAATGAACCAGAGCACCGGTGTGGTAATGGCAAAGACCAGATGTACGAGCAGCCATGGTCGGCTGGTTTCGATGCGGGCGGCGAGTGCAGCTTCATCCAGCTGCTGCTGGGCGACGATGTTCTCCCAGCCCCCGTGCACAATCTGTACGTCGATTTCGAATGCTGACACTGCGAGCAGCAGAATTGTGCCGAGAGCAATCTGCAGGCGTTTGTGCAGCAGATAATTTCGCCGCACGCGAACCTGCCAGAGACTGAACAGAATCAGCGGAACAATCAGCAGCAGGGCCACAACCACAAAGTCCAGCATGAACGTGGTCTGATAGCCGAGGAACCCTGTCTTGAACATCGCCCGACCACTCGCTGTTAAGGCTTCTGCTGCATTGCTGCAGCATGCAGTAAATCAGTTGAGCGTTCACTGCAGGATCGACTGAGGTGTCCATCGCTGCAGTGCAACCTGACCGCTGACGACACGGCTGCTGAAATGGCCGCAGAATGCACTGCCGGTGCCACAATACAAGGAAGTGCCGGCAGCCAGATCCTGCACACCGGATTCAGCGATTCAGCAGAGCACGAACGGCTGCGGAAATTCCGTCAGAGTCGACTCCCTGATAACCCATCTGCTGCCAAAGTCCGCCGGATCCTTCCCGGTGTGTACCGATGTGATTATATGCACCGCGGAATCCGCGTCTCAGAAGTTCTGAGCCAAAACGTGATCCAAGTCCCGTGTTCACGTTGAAGGACTCTGCAACAAGCACTGCAGGAGCTGCGGCCAGTCGGCTCATCATTTCCTCGTCGTAAACATTCAATGTGGCCTTGTTGACCAGCCCGGCATTGATGCCCTGCTCACGCAACCTGATCACAGCGTCGAGGGCGCGGTAGGTGGTTTCACCGAAGGAAACGATATAGCAGTCAGATCCGTCACGAATCAGATCATCGCGACCCGCTTCAAACACGTATTGATCGCCGTAGAATCTCTGCCCATCTTCAGTGAGCAGATCCGGAACGCCCGAACGTGTGGAGAAGATGAAACGCAGCCCCTCGTCTCCGTAGATTCTGGTCAGGCAGGCTCGGAACTGATGCTGGTCTGCAGGGAAATAAAGTCGCGTGGTGTCCTTGCCTTCGTTGGGAAGTCCATTCGCTGCGAACATATTGTTCAGCCCGAAATGGCAGGTGTTGTCTGCCATGTCATCGCAGCCGGCGTGTGAGAAGTGTGCCAGTACGTTGGAGTTGTTCAGGCGGGCCATGGTAATCTCGGACACAACCATCTCAAGGAATGCTGAGAAGGTTCCGAAGACACCCTGCCGTCCCTTTTCGAACCCGAATCCGGCAGCGGCGGAATAATTTCCGCGTTCCATGATTCCGCCGCGAATAAAGACTTCCGGGTGTTTCGCACGGACGTGATTCAGACCACAGGAACCTTCGAGGTCGCTGTCGAATACACGCACGGTCGCAATCCGCTGCGCTTCAGGAATCTCATCCAGAATGTCATTCAGGATTCGTCCGAAGAGATCACGATTCTTGCCCACACTTCCGGCGTCAGAACCCTGGTAGGTGGGACCGGATGGTCCTTTGGTGACAGATTCAAGATACTCAACAGCAGCAGTGTGGCCACGGCTGGCAAGATATTCCCTGGCGGTACCCACCTTGATCACGTCGTGTCCGTGAGCGCTGCCTTCCAGTCCGGCAATCCCCACGCACATGCTGCGGCGATTAATGAGTGCAATTGGCCCGCTGGCGGTGACTGCGGCACACATCCGGCGATACAGCGCATCCAGGTCTTCACCGTCACCGATATCGGTGGCCAGACCGTGACCTGCGAGGGTTTTTGCTACACAATAGCCAGGCAGATAATCAGACGGGTGTCCAGCGATGGTGACATCGTTGTCGTCGATGAGCAGTTTGACGTTCAGGTTCTGTGAGACGGCCAGTCGAGCCGCTTCCGCATCATTGCCTTCCATCTGAGAGCCATCGGATCCCAGCATGAACACCACCTTGTCGGGATTCGCAATTGCCACACCGTTGACAAACGGCCACATGTGTCCCAGACGACCGGACGAGAATTTCACACCCGGGGTAAAACCGCGCTCCGGATGCCCCGGAAGGTGCGACAGGTACTCTCGGTAGTGATACAGCCGCTCAACCGGCAGCTCGCCGTCGAGTACAGCCAGCAGATACTGGGTTGCAACCCGGTGTCCTGCTTCATCAAAGAAAACCGGCAGTACATCCGGAGTTCCACCAGCGGCAGCATGCTGAATGAAGGCATGCATAATGCATACTTCGGGTACCGTGTCGAACGGTCCGCCGGTATGTCCGCCCAGTCCTTTGGCGTCGGCAATGGCGGTGAAGAAGATGATCGCGTCGCGACAGATGTCGATGTTGGTCTGCAGCGTTGCTTTCTGTTCCGCAGTCAGCTGGGGATTGGATGGATCCAGAGCGATTGGACTGAACTGATGCAGGGGAATCGGAAAGTCAGCCTGAACTGCCATTATGGTCTCCGTCGTTTGCGATAGCCTGAGTCGCTGCCGTACCACCGCTGCGCATGCATGAAAGCTGTGCTGAAACAGCGCAGAACCTCTGCGCAATCGATCCAGCTCGATCAAAACTCACGCGGAGTATTCAGTTACGCTGCAGGAAATGCAAATGCAGCCCTGAACTCAGCTTTCCTCCTCCGGGGATTTCTCAATCCTCTGAATTCTTAGTCGGAATCGTGGCTGCAGATTCTCTGTTTTGACAGGTTGATCAGGGGGTCGCCGTCGCTGTTGGCTCGTGGCGTACCAGCTTCTGAGCACGTTTCCCAATGATATCGCCGACGTAGATATTGCCTGACGAATCGAGTGCGAGCGCGTGCAGCCAGTTCACATCTCCAGGCTGCTCCTTGCCGTCAATTCCCTTGGGCAGAGTCCAGATCTGGCGAATTCGACCATTCGTGTCAAACCGGGCCAGGATCTGATCGCGAGGCGGGCAGCTCAGCGGAGCCCCGGGATAATCCGGATGTTCCAGCCAGGGCATTGGTGAACAGCCACAAACCCAGAGCTGGTCATCGGATGTCATCCAGAATCCCCACGGAATAATGACATCGCCCCAGCTGTCCAGCAATGTTCCATTCTGGCTGTACACCTGAATGCGAGTGTTATTGCGGTCAGCCACATAAAGTCGCCCCGTGGAATCCATGGCGATGGCATGGGGGAGGCTGAACTGATCAGGGCCACTGCCCAGGCTGCCCCAGGCTCTGACAAATCTGCCGCCGCCGTCGAAGTGCACCACCCGATTATTGCCGTATCCATCAGAAACAAAGACATCTCCGGATGGTGAGATGGCCATGTCGGTGGGTTTATCCAGGTGAGTCTCATCATTCCCGGGTTCTCCGGGGGTTCCGATGGTCAGCAGCACTTCTCCGTAAGGATTGAATTTACGAACGATGTGAAGGCCAATGTCCGCAACCCAGATATTGCCTTCCTGATCAATCTTCAGATGGTGGGCGGTGCGAATCGTATCGCTGCCCCAGGCACGCACCAGTTTTCCTGTAGTGGAGTAAACCTGGATCGGCGGCGTTGATCTGGTGAATGTCCAGATCTGATCCTTGCTGTCGACTGCGATCCCTGGCATCGCCTCCCAGATGAATCCCTGCGGCTTCTGCGGCCATGCCGGGTCAACCGTATACCACGGGCTCAGAACGGTCTTTGGATAATCCGGGGAATTGCCTTTTGCTTCGGGGCTGTCGTCAGCCTGCTGAGCTGGCGCTGGTGAGCAGACGGCGAGCAGAAGGATCGGCAACAGCTGAATTCTGAACAGTCGCATGGCAGGGCTCCGGGGCGTGGTGAAATCCAGTGCAGCGGGCGGGCTGCAACATCGGTGATTACAGAATACGAGTTCCTGTCCGGTGCGTCGAGCGGGGCGGCCAGGTTGCAGAGGTCAGGTGCTTCCATCCGGCACGGAATTGTACGGTCTGCAGGTCAACGGAGCAGCGCTGCTCAACATTGCGGTGTGTACAGGCGCAGACAGCGGGTTTTGGCGCTGCGGCTCAACCGGCTCCGGATGCTGAATGCAATCCCGCGGCAGATCGAATTGTTCCATTGGCCTCTGACGACTACGATGCGGCAGCAGCAGTGCAGTGTCTGCCGACGTTACGACAACGTGCTCCGTCAGGCAGAGCCCGGCTGCAATTCGAAGGTACCGCGCTACAGCTGCACCTTCGCCACATCAACAGAATCTCTGCTCAAGGAACAGATGAACATGGCAGACGTGAAAATCACCGTTCGTGACAATGGTCCCTTTCTGGTTACCGGTCCTGTCGAGGTCAGCGATGGTGCAGGGAACACCTTTGATCTGAAGGGCAAGGAGACGATTGCTTTGTGCCGCTGCGGTGTTTCTGCCAACCGCCCTTTCTGTGACGGCGCTCATCGAGACTGCAATTTTGAATCTGCAGAGCGTGCGGGATCGTGATGAACTCTGTGCCCGGTTATTGCGGCACCGGCTGCACAGCCTCTGCCGGAACGGGCAGTTCAGATCCATTATTCACCTGAAAACGCAGCATGGAGACCGAACAGTCATGCTGCTGTTCAATGCGGACTGTGGCGTAGCCCATCCGGCGTGAGGCTGATTCATCAAGAGCAGCCTCGCCGGAAAGGGTGGTGCTGACATTGAGCTCCTGAAAGGGGGCTCTGTTCAGACGTGCTCGGAAGTCCATGACCATCACCCGGCCGACAACACTGGTTGCTGTCACGGTGAGTCCGCTGATGGGAAGCTCTGCCTGTTCTGTGGACGCCCCGGACTGTTCCGGCAGCACCAGTGGAGCAAACGTGCAGTTTCCGGTAATCGATCGTTCCCGGTTGTTTCCTGATTCCTGTAGAGGCTGGATCCGCAGTTCGGCGCTGAGCTGTCCCCAGTTTCCAGCACTTTCAGTAAGTGTGGCTTCCCACGTGTCGTCGTTCCGGGCATCTGACTTCAGACCGGCCATCAGAAATGGTCTGCCGAACCATGCTGTAAACGTCTCAGGGGGACAGGCCTGCTTCAGGAAGGTCAGGAATCGTCGATCTCCCCTGGAAAGCTGCTGCAGGAATGCGCGATGTGTTTCTGGCGATTCCGGGGCGACATGGCCATCAGGTTCCACGCGAATCATCACCCTGAGCCCATTAAGTGCCGCAAAGACCTCATCCGTGTCAGGCAGTGCTGTGTTGGATTCGTTTTCACGCATCGCCTGCAGGATCTCAACTGTCAGATGAGCAGTACCGTCTGCATCAACGGCCATTGCGGTATAGCTGAGCAGCAGCTGATCCAGACTTCTGACAATCGTTTCCGGGCGATCCTCAATGATGAGCTTCGTCGTGCGCTGGTGGCTTTGCTTTGTGACAAAACGATCGCCGACAGTCATGCCCCAGACGGCCTGGCTTTGCTGCGAGAAAGCGGATTGGGGCACCAGGAGGAACAGCAGAACCGCAGTGGCCATGGTTCTCATTCGGGAGTCTCCTGGTGAAGTGGCTTCGTCACAGCGAAACCGGATGAATGCCGGGTTTGTGAAGTCAGGAACAGCAGATCACAGGTCCTGCATCAGCGTTGCTGTGGATGCGGGGCAGGACAAGGTGATTCGGCCGTCAGCAGAACACACTATAGGATACGCAGCGAACAAGTCGAATTGTGGAGTCCGGGATCAGCAAAAGTCTCACGTGGCTGGATTTTCCATCGATTCTCAAGCCGTTAGACTGCATGCGAAAGGGCGGCAGCCCGGCTGGCAATCCGCAGACTGCCAGCCAGCTGAACTGCCCATACGGACCTGACCGACACCGGAGTGCTGACTGTGAATCCCCTCAGAGAACTGGATGAGCTTCTCGAGTTATTTCCGGAGCTGCCTGAAGAACAGCTCTTTCAGCGTGCAGAGCACGTTGCCAAGGAAACAACACCTGAGCCGTATCACAGCATGCTCGTGCATGATCACCACATGACCATCAGCATGGAATCGTGGCACCAGTGTTCCGTGGATGTTCGAGTGCTTAATTCACGGATTGTGGACGGACTCTACTGTCGTCGGATTCAGCTCCTGAAAAGTGGTACCGAAGATGTCGTGCAGTTTGGCTATGTGCGGTTCAATCTGGGCCTGGTGACAGAACGGGTGCGGGAGGAAATTCAGGCGGAGCAGATTCCGCTGGGCCGAATTCTGATTCAGCACAATGTCTTCCGGCACGTCGATCTGGGGGCAATTCTGCGGTTTACCGCAGGCCCGGGTCTGCACAGATTTCTGCCAATGCAGCCTGGCGAAACTACCTTCGGGCGGCTGGCAACGATTTTCTGTAACGGAGCACCGGCCATCGATCTGCTGGAAGTTTCTGCTCCGCTTAGCCCACGAAAATAGTCAACCACCGGCGTGATTCGGGCGTGATATCGCGGTTCGAGCGTGCTTGCTGGAGCAGTGCCTGGCACAGTCACCTGGCACAGTCACCTGGCACAGTCACGTGCCGCTGGCGCTGGCTCAGGTCCCTGACGCAGTCAGGGTTTTTCGGAGTCGGCACAGATACAGACCATCTGGCTGCATCCGGGACATCCATTGCCGTACTTCAGTTGTACCGCTTCTGTGAGGTTGATGCCTGCGACATTGGCGATGGTGGCCAGCCAGGCCAGAACGTCGGCAAATTCGCGAGCGATCTCTTCCTGCGGTGAGTTATCGCGCAGCGATGCGGCCAGCTCACCAACTTCCTCCATCAGCCACATGAATGTTCCCTCGACTCCGCGGGCTTCATCCTTGCGGGAGTACATGCGGGCAATCATCTGCTGAAGTTCATCGAGAGTCATGGGTCTGTGCTCATCGGACAGCTGGTTGGGGGACAAGGGCGGCGAAACAACACAGGCCCGCACCTGGATGGTCGGGCCTGTTCATTGAGCGGGATTCTGAACAGCGAGCGAACCTCAGTAGCTCCAGTCCAGACCGACATTCAGAGTGTGCTGTGTGAAGGTGTCGCGATCTGCCCGAGCCTTCGGGTACAGGTTCAGTTGCGGGTTGGACGTGAAGTGCACGGACTGCAGTGGGTCAGCAACTTCTCCGATGATCAGGAACGTCCACCCCAGGCGAAGCTTCGCACCATCAAGAATCGAAATGTCAGACAGTACGGGCATGTTTTCGAACAGTGGGATCTCTGCCACCAGAGACTGCTCAAACAGTGGTGACAGATGCACCGTGCTCGTGCTGTCCGTGTAGGCATTGGCCGATGGGCCATTCAGGTTGTTGGTGTCGAAGCCGTCCAGCGCCGGGAAAAGTCCGGTGACCGGATCGGGAGTATCTGAGATGCTCATATGGTTGAACAGATTATCGCCGCTGATTCGCACCTGCTCGTTGTTGAACATCAAAGCGAGCTTTGAAGCACCACTGATGCTGATTCCCTTTTCATCACCCAGCACATAACGCAGGCCGAATTCCGGACCGGCGAGGTGGCTGACAACCTCAGTGTTGTGATAGGCACGGACCATGACGGGGTCGTACGGGTTGATCTGAACGAATTCCGGATCGGTGTCTTCCGCGATGTTGTCGACAATGAAGTCGTCGTCGTCATCAATGCCATTGTAAGGCGGGTAGACTTTGGCGTTTTCGGGGGTGTCATCATCACCGCCGCCAATATATGCCAGGCCACTGTCTGCTCCGAAGAAGTAGAATTCTTCCTTCACCTTCTGATAGCGACCACCAAAGGTCGGGTTGATGCGGATTCCACCGGAATCACGAATCGGGGCAAATGCGAAGGCACCGCTGGATCCAATCGTGCTCAGACTGTGGCGCATCAGGAACTGCAGGTCGTAGGGGATGGTAGCTCCCAGCAGACTGCCGTCATCAATGGGAATCCCATGCAGATTGAGCAGGGTGCGATCCAGAATGCTGAAGGTCGTTCCCCAGGAGCCATAGTCCACGGAGTCGGTATCATCAAACGGGATGCCCGGGGCCAGAATGTAACCAAGGGTAATCCCAAGATCGCTGCCTCCGTTTGTCTTAAAGGGTTTGGCGATGACATTTCCACCATTGGACGCCAGAGCCAGAGCAGTGGCGGTATCAATACGCTGTGACATCAGGCCTGCACGGGCGTCGTACTCAGAGGAGCTGTCACTCTGCCAGCCAATGTCCATGATGAAGCCACTGCCGTCGACGTTCCACCAGCCGCCGGTCGCCTTCAGGCCGCTGTTGCGGAGTTCGGGGATGTATGAACCGCGGGCCGGGTCGAAATAACGAAAGTAGGCCAGGTCATCGATGATGCCGTCGCTGTCGGGATCATTCTGCTGGTAGTAGCTCTGTGACGAGGTATTTCCGAGGATGCCACCAAGCTTGCGTGTTCGACTGTAAGTGTAGTCCAGCGTCAGAAATGGTTGCCGCGGACTGTTGTTCGGGCCAAACCCGTTCCGCGAGTGCTGGAACCACATGCCTTCATCGTTGTAGGTCTGGGAGAATCTGGGGTCAAAGACGGAACCCGCAGAGTACGGTGAACCGGACCCCGGGGCCGGAAGGAATCCCGGCGGTGTACCTGGAGAGGGAAATGCATCCTGGGCGGATACAAACTGCCCCGCTGCAAGCGTGAGAACAAATGGCACGATCGCCTTGAGGGAATGCCGAATCCGCATTGAACCATCCTTGGAGAAGTCGCAGTCGCTGACTGCCTTCACTGTATTTCCGCTCACTTCACCGACCACAAACTGCACGAAGGCAGCAGCGCGCCGGTACAGCGTTGTCGAATGTATCGGTCAGGCAATTTGTCAAACTGTAACGATTATCATGAAGGTACTTGTTTTTCGGCCTGTAGTGGGGCTCGTTTCAATCTGAGTTCGGGAGACCAGAGGAATCTGCCGGATCGCTCCTGCGTCCACCGAATGGCTTTGCCGGTTGATGTCTCTGAATGGCTGGATTTGCCGAAGTTGGACAGCCGGCGATGTTGCTGCCTGCGAGTGGCTACGGGAAGGATTGCGCCCGGCGTGTGGTTGAGACCACTGTGGCTCCTGTTATGCTCCACTCAGTGACACGCGTTCTCCCGCCCTTCAATTCTCAGGTTGTCCTCATGCTCCCGGTTCGTCCGCTCGGAAATACTGGTCTGGAACTCACGACACTTTCCTTTGGGGCTTCGTCGCTGGGGGCGGAATTCCGCAACGTTGATCTCAACGAGTGTCTGCGGAGTGTTGAAGTGGCCCTCGACTGCGGGATGAACTTTATCGATACGTCTCCGTATTACGGCCGCGGCATGAGCGAAGTGCTGCTGGGGCAGGTGCTGCCGCGAATCTCTCGAGACCGTTATTACCTGGGAACAAAACTCGGCCGCTATGCACCGAATCACTTTGATTTCAGTGCCCGCCGTGTGGTCGAAAGTGTGGATATTTCTCTCGAACGAATGCGCGTGGAGTACCTCGACATCGTGCTCTGCCACGATCTGGAGTTCGTTGAGATGTCCCAGATCGTCGAAGAAACTCTGCCTGCTCTGAAGAAACTTGTGGATGCAGGCAAAGTGCGCAATATTGGGGTCAGTGGCTATCCGATGAAGATGTTCCGATATGTGCTGGAGAATGCAGCGGATCTGGACGTCATCCTGACGTACAACCACTACACGCTACAGAACGACATGGCACTGGAGCTGGTTCCATTGTGCAGAGAGAAGGGCGTCGGGCTGATGAATGCGGCTCCATTTTCCGCACGTCTGCTGTGCGATGCCCCACTTCCGCCGTGGCACAAGGCAACGCCTGAAGTGCGAGAGACCGCTGCC
>JALRDR010001036.1 GCA_023262145.1 Planctomycetaceae bacterium
CACTGCTCCCGCTGATATCCCAGATAGGCATTGTACTCGGCGGGCGACGCAGGTCCGTTGATCGTATTCGCCTGCAGCGAGAGCATTGCTTCCGGGACCTGCACTTGTTCCATGGAGATCAGCCTGAGCTGAACGCCAACGGCAGAATAAATCTGCTTCGCTTCCAGAAAGGATTCAACCAGGTCGTCCGATTCCGAAGCATACGGGTGCGGCTCGTCTGCTGCTTCCGCAAGGTAGATCGCAATGTCGACCGTCGGACGTTCCGGAAGCAGGTCCTGATTCAGCCGCTGCAGGTCGATGGACTGCAGTGGAGTGCGAGTGATTGCTGTGGAGATGTTGAGCAATTGCCGTGTGGGATCCTGGGCGTCTATTCGTTGCAGGCAGAACGCGTAAAGGACCAGGATCAGGGGGACCATCCGTCTGCTGTGCTTCATGGCATGTTCCAGAGCAGAGACAGCGCAGGATTGAGCGCGTCGGTGACACCTCGTAGCCAGTCGCGTGCCAGTCAGGGCTGGCAAACCACCAGCTGACTCAACAGACGGAACTGGCAATCTGCTGAATGAAAACAGCCGGCAGGGGATCATGCCTGCCGGCTGCTGTGGCATCAAGTTCAACCCGGTTCATCAGTTCAGGTTGTGGACCTTCTTCAGAGCAGCAGCAGCGATCTGCTGACATTCCTCGATCTCTGCAATTGGGTCCTTGGGATTCTCTTCATATTCCAGCGACAGTGCTCCATCCGCCGGGAATCCCGCTTCCTCCAGTTCCGTGAAGACATGCTCAACATTCAGGTGCCCCTTGCCAAGAATCACGCCCTTTGTCTGCTGCTTCATTTCCTCGAAGTCCTTCAGATGGATGCCGTACAGACGGCCCTTGAGCAGACGAATGACTTCGGGAGCGTTCTGACCACTGCGGATGTAATGTCCCAGGTCCGCACAGGCACCGATGCGGGCGTCATGCCCTTCGATGACTCGCAGCACATCGGCAGCTTTGTTGTAGCGATGCCCGGGCCCGTGGTTATGGATCGCGACTCGGATATCAAATTCCCTGACCAGCTCGTCCAGATTGTCAAAGGAGTCCAGGTCCGGATCAGCAGAGATGCATTTGATGCCCAGCTTCTTCGCGAACTCGAAGATCGCGCGATTTGCCGCCGCGTCCTTTGTCAGGCGATTCACGCCGTGCGCTGAAATGGACATACCCAGGTCTGCCACCTGCTTGCGGGTCGCGGCGATCTCCTCGTCGGATGCATTCAGAGCCAGCATGCCACTGTAGAACTCCACCTGCTGAAACCCGAGCGCTGCCGCATGTTTCAACGCGTCGTCACGGCTGAATCCTCGCAGCGAGTACAACTGGATGCCCAGTTTCGGAGCAGCCAATGTACTCGACGCAGCGGCGAAGCGAGGGAAGCCGGCAAGTGCAGTGCTTGCTGCTGCTGCAGCAAAAGTCTGAAGAAAACGGCGACGGCTGGTGAACCACATAAGAGCTCTTCCTGTAAGGATCTGGAAATGACGTGAAACCAGATTCTATGTCGTATGAGTAGAGTTCTCAATTGAAGGTGCGTGGCCAGAAGGCGTTCCCCTGCGATCAGTTCTGAGTGGTCGACAAAACTGCGGCCCGTTATCAGCAGTGACACTTGAGTGGCCGACCAGGAATCACTTGGCGATGGATCTCAGATCGGGGAGTACCTTACCGGAGGATGGCCGCCCTCGCTGATTTGCGGATCGCCTGCGGGGATTCAGAGGCGTGGTGAGCGTGCTGCCAGGGGCCTTCACCAAAAAGAAAGGCGGACACCGTGTGTCCGCCTTTCTGAATTCTGAACCCAATCAGTCTGCACTGCTCATACTGCACTGCTCATACTGCAGCCTGATCTTTGCAAGCCCTACGCCGTCGTGTGGCAACCACACCGGCAACAGCAGTTCCAAGCCCAAGCAGTAGAACGGAGGAGGGCTCCGGCACGGCTGAGCCGCCACCGCCGCCGCCACTGTAGCGGAAATTAGGACCAAACATGCCACTGCCTGTCAAACTGCCACTTTGAGTCGGCTTGGCGAAGCCCGCACTTGGGGAGGCAAGGTCGTCAACATTTAAAATGACGTTTGAATCCAAAGTTTCCTGCGTTGAAACGTAGTACCTGTCACCCCCCGGGAACACTTCTGCCCCAATAGTGTACACCTCCCCGCTATTGAGCGTGACTGGTGTGATGCTTTCAAACAGCCAACGGCCATTGGTGCTCGTTGAAGCAACCACCGTCGAACTAGTGGTCACCGTGGCACTGGCAAGCAGCCCAGCGGAATTCCAGATACCCACCCGGTGGTCTGTAGACAATCCATTGGACTGAAAGTCAAAAAAGCCAAGACCATCAACGGACATACTACTGAGAACCGTAAACGACCACCCTATGGTAGCGTTACCACCTGCCGCAGCATCGCTGCCACCGGTGAAGTCAAGCGCAAGACCGGCATAAAGAGAAGGGTGCATCACCAGTAAGCACACATAAACACAATGCTTGTTCACCGACGAATCCTTAGCAATCTGATCTATGTCTCACATCCCACAGGCGAGACTATCTGCCAATACGATGCGGGTTTTATTGGAGCGGCTAAATCGACGCAAGCCGCAGAATCGTTATTACCAGCATGATTCTCATAAACGGCGCAGTCGCCACGAAGGCGTATGCTGATTTGCGCTGTGTCTGCGCGGGTGGAAGCGATGTTCGCGGCCATCCCAGAGTGCCTTTGACTCAAGAGGCGAATGTTGCGCCTGCTCCATAGCGCGGATCTCGATCTGGTGCACCGGCGTGGCTTGCGGGCTCCCTCTCGATCATTGCGGACGACGAAGTCTCCGCCGGGGAAAGCGTTCCCGCCAATAAGCTCTCAGGAGCTTGACGAGCGGAGCCGTTCCGGACACGTTTTTCCTGTCATTCCCCGCAGCTGAAACTTGCCAGCGTCTTTCTGACGTGGCATCAGATGTTGACTCCGTTTAGCGTGATCCCGACAACCAGGGCCTCAGGAAAACCGGTGTCAGCCTGATGGGGTACAGATTCCATATTCACCCGATCAGGTCCGCCAGCACGCTTCCACCAATGTCTGTGAGCCTCCTGAGCCGGCCGGCGTGCAGATATCTGAGTTGTTCGTCGTCCAGTCCCAGCAGGTCCAGCAGGCTGGCATGTACGTCGCGGATGTGAATCTCCTCACCAACACCACGCAATCCAAAGTCATCCGTTTCTCCAATCGATACGCCGCCTTTCACATCGCCACCGGCCATCCACATCACCAGATTCCACGAATTGTGCTCCCGACCGGGATTCTTCCCCAGCTCCCCGTTGCGGAACGGTGTACGTCCCATTTCTGAAGCCCAGACCACGAGAGTCTCCTGCAGCAGGCCACGTGCGGCGAGATCCGTGAGCAAAGCAGCGACCGGCTGATCGACCTCCCGGGAATGTCTGATCATGCCGTCCTGCACGTTGCCGTGGTCATCCCAGCTGTGACTTCCAATCTGCACTCCATGGACCAGCATGGTGTACCGCACGCCACTCTCCACCATTCGGCGGGCCAGCAGACACTGACGTCCGAAGCCTGCTGTCTCGGGCTGATCCAGGCCGTACATGCTGAGCGTGCTCTCCGTCTCACTACTCAGATCCACCAGTTCTGGTGCAGCAGTCTGCATTCGAAAAGCCAGCTCCGCTGCCTCAATCCGAGCCTCAAGCTGAGTGTCGTCGCTGCGATCCCGCTGATGCTGCTGATTGAACCATCGCAGGGCATCGAATTCTCTTCGCTGCTGCGCGTTGGTAATTCCTGTCGGCGGAGCAAGATTCAGGATTGGTGTCCCCTGCGGACGCAACAACACGCCCTGATACGCAGCCGGTAGATATCCATTGGACCAGACGGCGGCCCCATTCACCGGGGCTCCGCGGGGATCCTGAATGACGACGTAACCCGGCATGTTCTGGTTCTCTGTGCCCAGGCCGTACGTGACCCACGTCCCGACGGACGCATGTCCGGGAAACTGGCTGCCGGTCGTCACATGCAGAGTTGAGGGGCCGTGGTTCTGATTATCGGTACGAATTCCACGAATAAACGCCAGCCGATCCGCATGCTCTGCCAGGTGCGGAAACAGCTCTGAAAACCAGTGTCCCGATGCACCATATTGTGCGAACGAAAATGGACTGCCCACGGCCGCGTGCGGGAATGACAATCGTCCCTGCAGTTCGCCGGAGATCTGCGGGATTCCGGGCAGTTGCTGCCCATGCACGCGATTCAGTTCCGGCTTGTATTCAAAGGAATCCAGCTGACTGACACCGCCCTGCATGAACAGAAAAATACAGTGTTTTGCCTTCCGCTGATGATGTGGCTGGCGGGCCGCAAACAGACTGCCGGTTTCATCAGCTGCAGATTCCTGCGCCAGCAGCGCTCCCAGGGCAAGGCCCCCCAGACCATTCCAGGTCTGGCTGAGCAGATCCCGTCGAGTTGTCAGCAGATGTCTGAGTTGTGTGTGCATACTGCGACTCCGAAGGGCACAACGGCCAGTGATATTTCCCACATCACGATCTGGTCAGTCCACGTACAGAAACTCACTGCTGTTGAGCAGGACTCGGCAGACAGCGTCCAGCCCCGCAGTTTGCGGCTGCGTCGCTGCAGCCAGAGCCTGCAGCTGCTCCTGTTCAGACGGCCTCGGCGATCGACAGAGTGCAATTTGAAACGCCAGTGCTATCTGTTCAGCCAGACCACTGCCAGCCTGATCCCTGACTCGCTGTGCAAAGTGTTCCGCTTCCTGACTCACAAATTCGCTGTTGTACATCGCCAGTATCTGCAGCGGTGTCACCGAGTGCTGTCGTCGAGGTCGTGATTCGTCGCAGACAACCGCGTCAAAGGTCTGCAGAAACGGCATGTTCAGCGTTCGCTGCTGGTAAATGTAGATACTCCGTTTGCGACCCTCCGGACCGTACTGAGTATCCCACTTGCTGTCGGTGTACTTCACTCGTTCGGCGATGTCATTGGGCAGCGGCGGAAAGATCGGCAGGCCAAAGTGCTCTTCGTTCAGTCTTCCGGAGACATGCAGGACACTGTCCCGCACCGCTTCCGCTTCCAGACGCCGGCGGTTGAATCGCCACAGCAGCAGGTTGTGCGGATCAAGCTCCACAGCATGGGCGTTCTGGTGCACCGATGTCTGATGATACGTTGCTGAATTGACAATCAGGCGATGCAGCGATTTCAGACTCCAGTTGTTCTGAGTCAGCTGCATGGCCAGCCAGTCAAGCAGTTCTTCATGAGAGGGTCCATTGCTCAGCGAACCGAAATCACTGGGTGTGGCCACAATGCCGCGACCAAAGTGCCAGTGCCACAGTCGGTTGGCAATCACTCGCGCGGTAAGCGGATTCTCTGGGCTGGCAATCCAGCTGGCCAGGGCCATACGGCGACTGCGGGTGGGCCAGCGCTTGAAGGGATCCAGACGAATCTCGGCGGGCTGGTCATGCCCCGTTATCACGCTGGGAAACCCGGCTTCTACAATCTCACC
>JALRDR010001218.1 GCA_023262145.1 Planctomycetaceae bacterium
GCAGAGACAGCATTTCGCGCGGCCTACGACGAGGCCACATTTGCCGCTGAGCAGTCTGTACTCAAGGCCCACGGCGCCGCAGACGACGCGCAACGCCAGGTCGACCTGGCGTGGCAGTCCCTTGAAGGCCTGCTCGGGGTAAGTGTCGAGCAGAAAGATGCGGCATGGAATGAGGACGCGCTGTCGACGCTTCAGATTCGTGCACCGTTTGACGGTACGATCGAGAGCTGCACCTTTGCTCGAAATGAACGTGTCATTCGAGGCGATGCCCTGCTGATCCTGGCCAATACGGACACTCTGTACGTGGAAGCCAGCATCCGGGAGAGTGACTGGTCAGCGGTGGCACTGCAGTCGGGTACTCAGATTGATGTGATGGTACCGGCGATGGATGATCAGAAGTTTCAGGCAACAGTCCATTATGTTGGCCGTGAAGTTGATGCAGGAACGAACTCTGTCCCGCTTGTGGCGACCATTGATAATTCCTCAGGTCTGTTCCGACCGGGAATGTTTGTACGTGTCACGATTCCGATCGGATCGGCGCGACGGGTGCTTTCGGTATCTCCAGGGGCTGTCATGCAGCACGAGAACCGTGACTTTGTATTTGTCGATCTCCACGACGGACGCTTTCAGCGAGTCGAAGTGTCCACCGGCGAGTCCTCCGATGAATGGGTTGAGGTCAAGTCAGGACTGGCTGAGGGACAGCTGGTTGTCACCTCCGGCGCCTTTCTGCTCAAGTCTGAACTGCTGCTGCAGGGCGAAGACTGAACTTTCAATGCGGTGATCTGCCGCAGCGCTGCTGCAAGTACCAGCCTCTCGTCCGATAGATCCATCTTCAACCTGCCTGCCCGGTCTGGCCTGCGGATCCACCATGCTCACCAGAATCATTGAAATCTCGCTCAACAATCGTGGACTGGTGATCATCCTGACGCTGCTGATGGCGTCGGCGGGGCTGTATTCCGCACTTCATCTGCCCATTGATGCCGTGCCGGACATGACCAATGTTCAGGTGCAGGTGGTGACCGATGCAGGGTCTCTTTCGCCGGTGGAGGTGGAACGCTATGTCACCTACCCGGTTGAAAACACAATGGCCGGGCTGCCTGATGTGGAAGAACTCCGCAGCGTCTCCAAGTTCGGAATCTCGGTCGTCACCATCGTGTTTCAGGAAAACACGGACATCTACCGCGCTCGGCAGCTTGTGAGTGAACGTCTGGGCGACGCAGCGTCCAGTATTCCACCGGGCTATGGAACACCCACGGTCGGCCCACTCACCACTGCTCTGGGAGAGATTCTGCAGTTTGAAGTTCGCAGCGACACACATTCCCCGATGGAACTGCGAACCATGCTGGAATGGGAGATTGCTCCAAAACTGCGGCAGGTCACCGGCGTCACCGAGATCAATACTCACGGCGGCTACTACAAGACCTTCGAGGTGCAGCCGGACCCC
>JALRDR010000117.1 GCA_023262145.1 Planctomycetaceae bacterium
GGCTGAGCAGGTTGCAACGGGAGAATCACGAATGCGCGGGCACTTTTTTTACCTGGTCATCTGCAGTCTGCTGGCCGTGACTGTTGTCGCCGACGAGCAGAATGCTGCGGACCAGCAGCTGGACAAATTCTTCCGGGCTTATCTGGAGGAGAGTTTCCAGCTGCGGCCTTATGAGGCAACGGTACTTGGTGATCATCGATTTGATCATCTGCTGGACGATGTTTCCGCAGCTGCTCGGGGAAAATGGCTGCAGCATTATCGAGAGACGCTGCAACGGCTGCAGGATGAGATTCCGACGGATCAGCTGAGTGCCGACGGTCGCGTTGATTTCGAGATTCTGCGAGATGATCTGCGTCGCAGCATCTGGCTTGCCGAGAATACTCAGCCGTTTGCCGAGGATCCTCGCGTTTACGGCACATACATCACTGATTCGGTCTATTCGCTGCTGGTGCAGTCGACACTGCCAAAGGAACAGAACGTCCGCAATTCAATCGCGCGGATGGGGCAGATTCCGCGGATCGTCAAAACGGCTCGAGAGAATCTGCGGGAGTCCCCGCCGACGATACTGGACACTGCCATTCTGCAGAATGAAGGAGCCATTCGATTCTACGAGCAGGGCATCTTTGAACTCGTGGGCAGGACGGATCAGGAGGCGGAACTGCGTGCGGCAGCAGAGAGTGTTGTGCCGGCGCTTCGGGAACATCAGGCGTTCTTGCTGGACAGTCGTCGCCTGCGTGCCAATGGAGACTGGCGGCTGGGACCGGCGCGATTTCGAGAGAAGCTGCAGCTGGTGCTGAATGCGGGCGTGTCGGCCGAAGAGCTGCTGGAGGACGCGTTGCGGGAGTTTGATCGGGTTCAGGACGAGCTGTATCTGGTCTCACGTCAGTTGTGGAGTACTTATTATTCGGGACGCGCACTGCCTCCGGATGATCCTGAGGGGCGACGGGAAACGGTGAGTCTGGTGATTGCCGCGGTCAGCAGGGAGCACGGCAAGCCGGAAGATCTGGTCGACGATGCGCGGGCGACTGTCGGCAGAATCAAACGGTTCATTGCAGAGCAGAAGATTCTGACACTGCCGGATCCTGATCGCTGTCAGGTGATTGAGATGCCCGAGTTTCGTCGTGGCAATTCACTGGCTTATCTTGAATCAGCGTTGCCGCTGGATCCGGAGGGGATCAGTTCCTATGCGGTCAGTCCGCCACCAGCTGCCTGGGGTGAAGAGCGTGTGCGGAGCTTTCTGGAAGAATACAACCGCCACATGCTGCAGATCCTGACGATTCATGAAGCGTGGCCGGGTCATTATGTGCAGCTGGAGTACTCCAATCGCAGCCCATCGCTGATTCGTCGTGTGCTGCAGTCCGGTGTGTTCATCGAGGGCTGGGCGGTCTATACGGAGCAGATGATGCTGGATCAGGGTTACGGGGAAGGCAGTCTGCAGCTGCGCCTGAATCAGCTCAAGTTCTACCTGCGAGCGGTCGTGAATGCGATTCTGGACTATCGCATGCACTGCACCAGTATGACGGATGAGGAAGCGATGGAGTTGCTGACGGTGCAGGCCTACCAGTCACTCGGGGAAGCGCAGCTGAAGGTCATTCGAGCCAAGCAGAGTTCGACTCAGCTGAGCACTTATTTTGCCGGGCGAATGCAGCATTATCGTCTGCGGATGCAGGTACAGCGTGAACAGGGTGATGAGTTCAGGCTGGGGCAGTTTCATGAGGCGGTCCTGAATCAGGGGTCCGTGCCGATGAAATATCTGCCCGCGCTGGTGCGATCGGAGCTGGGTCTGGCGGTGGATGGGCAGCAATGACTGACGGGTGAGCGTGTGCAGCGGGGTATGTCATTGCTTAACTGGCGGGGTTGTCTGCTGCATCCGGGGGGGTGATTGCTTTTTCCACTTCATCCAGCATCTGAGTGCGACGGAACGGTTTGAACAGGACGGCCTTCATGCCTTCCTGTCGGGCACGAATGATGGAATGTGTGGAGTCATAGCCGAAGCTGGTCATCATGATGACAGGGACCAGTGGATTGATCTGTTTGAGCTGACTGAAGCATTCGTAACCGCTGGCGTCGCTCAGATTGATGTCCATCAGGATTACGTCGTAGCTGTAGTTTCGCAGCATTGATCGTGCGTCACTGGCAGTCTGCACCGCTTCTACCTGACAACCCATCTGCCCCAGCAGGTTATGAGCATCCTCACGGGCGATCGCATCCTGATCGACAACGAGCACGCGTTTTCCGCGAAGTGCTGAGCGGGGCGGGCGGCTGGGAATTGCCGACTTGAAAGCGGGGCCGCCGGCACTTTCATCGACGTTACCTACATTGGAGGCGATTCCGCGGATGCGATCAGCGATCAGATGCAGCCGCTCGCAGACATCAGGATCGTGGCCGATGTAACGTTCCAGAATCCACGTGGTGGCCTTGAGGATTTCATCGGACGGTTCGGCCACTTCGCGTCGCAGTCGATCACTGTTGGCGGTGGTTGCCATGGTCTTTTCGACTTCCAGCAGCTGCAGCTGATTCAGTGCGCTGGCGACAACGCGACTGAACAGAATAAAGAATTCGAGGTCCTGCTTATCGAAGGCGAGGGTTCCGCGACTTTCCACGTTGAATGTGCCGAGTACGGTATCGCGAATCATCAGTGGAACTGTGAGTGAACTGTGTGCGTCATTGGCCCCGGAAAGGTAGAGCGGATCGCTGGTGGTATCGACACACAGGTAAGTCTGGCCGCTGAAGGCGACAAACCCGGTGACGCCATTACCGGACTCAGAGGCGAACAGCCGCCGCTCTGCCGCTTCCTGAGACATACCGAATTCCAGCAACGGTTCCAGTTCGGAGCTTTCCGGGTTCAGCAGTCGCAGTTCGAAACGGTCGTACCCGAGGACTTCCTGCGTCAGCTGCAGGATCTGATCGGTGAGCAGCGCGACCCGTTCTTCCGGAGTCATACTGGCGACATCGTCCGGTGACAGATTGCCAAGTTCGAGCCCGGCGCGATAAATCGCTTCCTGTTTCTGTTTGAGCAGAGCTTCTTCTGAGACATCGGTGAGTGTGATGAGCAGGCGTGATTCATCGGCGGGAAGGCGAGTCAGTCGCAGGGCAATGAAGGTGCCATTATCGCGACGGAACTGGTGGCGGACCGAAAGACCGGCGGCAGCCGGAGCGGACAGCTGGTCGAGGCCACCATCTTCGGCGGATTTAAGGAGTTCCTGAAGTGTCTGCCCGAGCAGGTTGCGCCCGCTGCCTGCGTCGGTCAGTCGGCTGAAGACCAGATTGTGCCACTGCACATGAAATGTCTCATCTGTGATGCAGAGCCCTTCGGGGACGGCGTCCAGTACACCCAGCAGACCTGCCTGAGCATTCTGGAGCAACTGCTGATCGGTTTCATTGATAACCATGCAGGAGACATCCTGCAGATCATTCAGTCCATGATGAGCAGTCGTGAAGAGCAGGTCCGTGTTCCGATTGAGCTGTTCCTGCAGAGATTCTTCCGGGTTCCCGAAGATCAGCCCGCGCTTGTTCTGACCTGACATCGATGAATCCTCAGTCCGTTGCTCTGCGTGCGTCCGCAGGAGCGGACGGTACTGGTGTGACGTTGTGCTGCGTGTTCAAGGATTCTGCATCGGATTGGATTCGATGACAAGAATCTTTCCGGCCTGTTTTGCACAACTCTCAGGAGACACCTGCTGTCAGGAAGAAAAACACAGACTTCATCGCGGATCCGGAACCGGAACGGTGAGTCCACTTGTTTCGCTGCGGCAGATTGAGAAGATCTGCCGGTCATTATGCGTCATCTGAGCCGGTCACAGCGGCTGGATACACTTTCGAGGAAACAGGTTATGCAGCGGTCCATCAGTCGCATCTCCGGCCCCGGAGAACACACCAGTCTGCAGATTCATCGATCAGACTGCTGTGGAGCGCTGACGTTACAAGGTGCGCACGTTATTGACTGGACTCCAGCCGGACAGCAGCCGGTGATCTGGATGAGTCAGTCATCGGCGTTAGCTCCCGGCAGGCCCATTCGCGGCGGCGTCCCGATCTGTTTCCCATGGTTTGCGGCTCATCCGCATGACCCACAGCTGCCACTGCATGGCACCGTGCGGCTGCAGGACTGGACGGTGGCTGAACAGCAGGAGGATGCCGAGGGAACGACGATTCTGCTGCAGACGCTGTGTGATCCGTTTGCGCTAAGCTATCGCGTTCGCTTTGCCCACACGCTGTGTCTGGAATTGACCGTCGAGCTTACTGAAACGGCTGCCGAGCCAGCTGAATTTGAATCGGCGCTGCACACTTATTTTGCTGTGGGGGATATCCGCGAGGTACAGGTGCAGGGTCTGGAGCAGGCGATGTATCACGACAAGGTAAGTGGGGTGAGGGACTGTGCAGCTGCAGACGCTCCGATTCACTTTGCCGCGGAGACGGACCGCATTTACGTGGAGACTCAGTCGGACATCACGGTACACGATCCGGTACTGGGACGTCGCATTCGGATTCTGCGAGAGGGATCAGATTCGGCCGTTGTCTGGAATCCATGGATTCGCAAGAGTGCTCAGATGGCGGATTTTGGTGATGAGGAGTGGCGTGGGATGCTGTGCATAGAAGCGGCGAATGTGGACAGAAATCGGATACTGCTGCAGCCCGGGCAGTCACAGACGATGCGAGTACGGATTGCGGTGGAGCAGTGACAAGCGGGCCAGTGACAAGCTGACGAGGCCGGCAGTGAGAGGGCCGGCAGTATCAGTTATTCTGGCGAGATCGATTGAGACGTAGTTGTCCGCAGGCGGCGTCGATGTCAGCACCTTTGCGTTTGCGTACGGTGACCGCAACTTTTTCCTGCTGCAGGATGTTCACGAATCGCTGTGTTCGCGGTTCGTCGGGTGCTGCCATACCCAGCTCCGACACCCCGTTCATCGGTATCAGGTTTACGTGGGCGATGCGTCCGCGGAGCAGACTGGCAAGTTGCCGGGCGTGCTGATCCTGATCATTGATGCCGGCGAGCAGTACGTATTCCCAGGACACTCGACGTCCGGTGACTTCGTGGAAATCGTCTGCGGCTGCCACGATCTGACTGATGCCGATATTGCGGTTTACGGGAACGATTTCCGTGCGGAGTTCATCGTTGGGAGCATGCAGTGAGATGGCGAGGTTGAACTGGCGACCACTGCGAGCAAACTCACGAATTTTTTCGGGAAGTCCGACTGTGGAGACAGTAATTCGGCGGGCACCAAGACCGAGGCAGTCGCTGGAGCAGAGCAGATCCAGCGCCGCCATCAGTGCCGAGTAGTTGGCAAGTGGTTCACCGATTCCCATGACGACAACGTTGGTGATCTGCTCGTCGTCCGGCATCAGACGGTGCAGCATCAGCACCTGCTCCACAATTTCTTCCGGCGTCAGATTGCGTTTCACCCCCAGCAGTCCACTGGCACAGAAGACGCAGCCCATCGCGCAGCCGACCTGCGTGCTGATGCAGACGGTTCTTCGATCGGGTTCCCGCATCAGGACGCATTCAACCAGTTCCTCATCGTGAAGTCGCAGCAGCATTTTTTCCGTGCGGTCGGTGGCAATCTGATGACCCACAGGTTCAAGCGAAGTAAAACGAAAGTTCTCTTCCAGCAGGCTGCGGAGCGGAAGGGGGAGGTCTGTCATCTGAGTGAATGCCGAGATGCGGCGACTGAGCAGCCACTGTCGAATCTGTTTCGCACGCCAGGCCTGCTGTCCGACAGACCGGAGCCATTCCTGCAGCTGCAGCTCGCTGAGTGCAAGTACAGCGGGCAGCAGTGTGCCGGATGCAGGAATGCGGAGCGTCTGCAGAGTTTCCGGGGGCCTGTCGGTGTTCACGAGTCAGGGGTTCCTGATGCGGATGGGAGAGCGAAGTTTCAGATGGCGGGAAGGAATACCGTCACTGGTCTGATTCTAATCCTTTCGGCCGGCGAGATTTCGACGATAACGTCGAATCAGTTCAGAATACTCGCGGTCCAGAATTTCTCTGCCAGTATCCTCAATCCTGTCATCAAGCTGATCCTGCAGCCTGCCCCAGTCACCACGAGTGCCCTGCAGCAGTCGGGAGAGCGGATCAATGCCATCAAACTCCGACATGTTTCCGCGGGCCGAAGGGTTACTGCGATTCTGGGCACTGTCGCTGCTGAGCTGGCCGGGGGTGAACTGTGCCGGAATGGAGCGGCTGGCGGCCTGCTGGAGTGATTTCGCGGTGCGGGACAGTTCCTGGGACGTGGGATCATTCCCCGGTGACTGCTGTCCATTGCCGTCCTGTCCCGCTGCGTCGGATGGCTGGCCTGCCGAAGTGTCCGCCATCTGTTGTTCTGTCCCGTTTTGTTCCGCTCCGGACGTGGCATCAGCTGCCTGCTGTGAAGGGTTTGAGGCATTATTTCCGGCCTGCTGGTTCTGTGCGCCGTCGCCAGGATCAGTGGGTGACATCTGACCCTGCTGTTGCTGTGCCATCATCTCTGCGGCCAGCTGCAGGCTGTGCAGCGCTTCACTCACATCTTCCCCGACCTCAACGGGAACAGGGTTGCGAGGATCGCGGGGTCCATTGGACGCTTCCATTGATAGTCGCATCGCCTGTTCAAACATCTGTGCTGCAAGTTCTGCCTGCTGTCCGGCCGGTAACAGTTGCCGCTGTTGCAGCTGCTCTGATGCACGACCAGCCTGGTTCGCCGCGGACTCTGCGGAGACGGCGGCTTGCGCAGCGGACTGAGCCTGTTGAGTGAGACCGAGTGCCGGCAGCTGCAGACGCTCCGCCAGATCCCGCAGCATTTCGGGAATCTGTCGGGACTGCTCGGCGATTGTCTGCTGAGAACTTTGCTGGGTGGCCAGTCGCTGGCTGCGATCGGGCTGCAGCGTCTGCAGCTGATCTGCCAGCCGGGAGATCTGTTCGCGCAGCCGCTGATCCTGCAGCTGGTCCATGGCGTCGCGGGAGGTCGCCTTTCTGAGCAGCTCAGCAGCTTTTGCAAATTGACCGCTTTGCGCCTGCAGCAGTCCCTGCTGCAGCTCCGTGGCAGTGGCTGTCAGCGACTGTCTTTGCTGAGCGGTGGCAGGCTGTGGTTCTGATTGTTGCAGGATTTGTGCCGCAGCAGAGACGGCCCGCTGCAGAGAATCCAGAACGGGTTCTGCCGGCGAGTTCTGATCTGTCGCAGCCGCCTCTGTTGTGGCTGGTGCCAGCAGCTGCTGCAGAGCATTCAGCTCTGCGGCGATCTGTTCGGAGCGATTCTGCAGTTGTGCCAGTGGGTCGTCCGAAGCTGCCTGCGGCTCTGGCGATGGAAGTTCTGCCGCAGCCGCCTGCATTAACTGAGCAAACTGCTGCAGCAGTTCAGCGGCCTGTTGTGGAAGCTCCTTCTGCAGCTGTTCAGAGATGCGTGATAATTGCTGCGAGTCCGGGAGCGGCAGTTTGATTTGTGCAGCAGCAGCCAGAGCCTTGAGTTCCATCAGCTGGCGTTGTATTTCCGCGAGAGACTGCTGCATTGCCGTTGTCTGTTCTGCAGCTGCTTCATTCAGAATTCCACTGGCATTGGCATCCTGCATGGCTGCCAGCAGATTGAGTCCTTCTCCGATCAGTTCCGCCCGCTGCAGCTGTGATTCCCGGGCAGACTGGAGCAGTTCCTGCTGTCGCTGCAACAGATCTGTCAGTTGTGCTGAGAGCTGCTGCTGCTCTGTCTGCAGTCGCGTTTCTTCCTGGAACAGCTGGTCCTGAAATTCCTGCTCTGTCTGGCCTTGTGCAGGTGCACCAGCTTCGCGGTGTTCCCGAAATCTTTCTGAATCAGCGGCCAGTTGTCGAGCGTTGAGTGCGAGGCGATTGAGTTCGGTCAGTTCCTGTTCCAGCTCAGCAAGCTGGCGAATTTCATCGATGGTTCGGGCCAGCTGATCGCGGGAGTTTCGGAGTGCGACTGTGGCATCTTCGAGTTCACTTCGAGCGGCGTTCAGTTCTGCAGCGGCTGCCTGTTGCAGCAGCGGTGCGACGAAGTGCCGCAACTGCTCCGCCTGATCTGTCAGATCGGCGGCCTGTTTCTGCATCAGTGGATGCGTGGCTGTTTCTGCAGCCAGTTGCTGTAACCGATTACCTTTTGTCTGCTGCAGTTCAGCAAGCTCCGCCGTCTGCTGTTGCTCGTCGGGGCCCCATCCGCGCTGAGTGGACTCACCGAGTTCCTGTGTCTGCACGAGATCCTGTTCAAGTTCCTGCAGAATCGCTCGCAAGGCCTGCAGGAGCTGCTGGTTCGCCTCTGCCAGTGCATTTTGCCCGATCGCGGAAGCTGTTTCTGACACCCGCAGCAGCCACGGACCGACGTGCACGCGCTGCGGTCCCGGCTGAGGACGCTGGTCGGATGCTGTGCCGATTACTTCCAGCACGTCGCCAGTGGTGAGCGACAGCTGGCTGAGATCGATCAGAAGTTCTCCGTCCAGCTTAAGTTCGCCTGCAGCAGGCGGACTGGCAGGGAAAACCTGCGGCACGTCCTCATTGCGGCGAATGGTGAATTCCACCAGACCCAGTCCGTAATCGTCCCGAGCAGAATATGTCAAAGCGAGGCTGTCATCCGGACGAACCTCCAGCCCGGCGCTGATTCCGGTGACATCCAGCAGAGGCGGACTGTCGGTTGTCAGCTGCAGTCTGCGGTACGGCTCGGCAGGGTTGGACAGGCCTGCAGTACCGGAAAGCAAGAACTCAAAGCGACCGCTTCCCGTGGCGGTAAAGCGAATGACTGCGGAAGCCTTGTCTGCAGCGGGAATAACCTGCAGATCTGCCGGAGCGGTTGCTGTGGCACGCTGTTCCGTGGCCATTTCTGCACCGGCTGCCAGAGCGGCAATTTCTTCCGAGAGCAGACCTTCTTCCTCCATGCGGAGCGGACTCACGGAGTCCGTAGCGGAAACGGAATTGAGCGGAGTCCAGTCGATCCAGCGGATCAGGCAGGTTTCAACCGGCTGGCTGAACTGCAGGCGAATCTGAACGTCACTCCGCTCAAAGACGGAGATTTCTCCCGTCACCCCTTCGTATTCAATGACCCCGCGACCACTGTAGGCTGGAGCTGTTTCGATCAGTACAGCAGAGCTGATCTGCGGTGGTTCCGCCGTAAGCAGCTGATACCACTGTGAAACTGCCGCACCACTACGGATGCGATAACGCAGATCATCGCGTAAGCCCTGGAGGGCCGTTTCGAATTGTTCCTGAGCAGGATTCCAGTACAGCGGCTGCGGTGGAAAATCGTCAGATGCTGTCACCGCTTCCAGAGTGACTGTCTGGGGAAGCGGGCCGGGATCGGTGGATCGCCAGCGCGGAATGGCGGCGATGATCACGCGCGAACCTGCAGCAACTGTGCGATTCCCGTACGGTACCTCGAAGTACAGACTGGTTGCTGATTCAAGATTGGCGAATGGTGTAACGAGGCGGTTGAGCAGCAGCAGTGATCGGTCGGGCCAGAACAACAGCAGACAGGCGAGTACCAAAGTAGCGCCTGCTGCCACGCGCGCGATCTGCTGAGCTGCTGCGAAACTGATCACACGATCCGGACGCACAGTTGCCAGTTGTTGCTGTACGGAATCCTGCAGACCGGCGAGGAGTGCATCTGATTTTCTGTCAGCGGGCTGGCTGGTGACGAGGGTTGAGATTGCTTCGTGGAGACCGGGGTACTGCAGATCAATGGCAGCACCGAGTTCTTCAGCAGGGAGGATTTTCCGCATGGGGCGGATCAGTCGCAGCCAGAATACGCTCCAGCTGACGGCTGTCAGAAGCAAAAGCATACTGAGTCTGGCAGGCGCCGGAAGCACGAGCAGCCAGTCGGCGAAGCAGGCTCCGATGATGCAGAGCAGCATCACAGCGAGCGTTTCCGCACTCCCTCGAAAAGCCTGTTGATAACGAACCCGCTGACGGCATCCATGCAGCAGACGCTCAAGTTCCGGCAGAAAATGTGCAGAACCAGCTGACATTCGTTTCTCTCACGTTCTGAGTCTGCAGAGACAACTGCAGAAAAGCAGGGGGGCGGAGTTCAGGCGATATGACCGCCAGTCACTGTACGCAACGTTCCTGTGTGAACGACTCCGCTGGGGAAAGTGTAATCAGAATCCTGAACAAAGCGTTGCCCGGGTTTCCGAAAACGGCCGCTCTGAGCGGGAAAACCGGACATGTCCTGCGAACCGGGGGACGGGTCGAAAACGAGCCAGTTGGCAGTTAAGCTATCCGAGGACGTGCAGAGCTCTGCGGCGTCACCAGAACCTTGTCAGAGTTCCGAGAGTGGACCGAGTGAACAAACGACTCCGCCTGAAGCAGTTGCTCATCCTGATCGCGCTGGTTTGCGGCATGGTCATTGCCTGGAGAGTTCGTGATCGTCAGGCGGCACAGGCGATGCAGAACCTGCATCAGGAACTGGTGCAGCGCGCGGAAGTATCGCTGCAGGCAGGTCGCATCCTTGCTGCGGAATCATTTCTGCAACAGGTACTGGCTGAGAATCCGGACCATGTGCGGGCGATTCTTCTGCTCGTCCTGATTGCTCAGGATCGTGGCGACCTGAGGCAGGCACAGGAACTGGCTGCTCGCCTGGAGAATGCTTCCGGTGACGACCTGGCTGAAGCACGATTCGCGCAGGGAATGGTCGCGCTGCAGGTGGGAGATGCTGTCAATGCGGAGCGGCGGTTTCAGGAATCGCGAGCTGTTGATTCTGCATACCTGCCGCCATTGCGGGAACTCATTTCACTGTACGCGCTGCAGCAGCGCCGTGGAGCGCTGCTGCAGGCAATCGCGGATGCTTCGGAATATCGCGTACTGACTCCGGCAGAACTGTCCCTGCGGCTGCTGGCTGGTCGACCGGTTCAGGAAAGCCGCAGGGCAGTACAAAGCCTGCAGAGGTTTGTGGACACAAATCCGGAGGACCAGAACAGCCGCGTTGCACTGCTGAGGACGCTCCTGCAGAACGGTTCTGCAAATGAAGCTATGTCGTTGCTGCAGGGCGCGTCGAGCAAGTCGGGTGCTGACGACGATGTGATCAGCGGGCTGCGGCTGGTGGCAGCCGTTCGGAATGGCAACAACGTGGTGGACATCGGGATCAGTATGCCTTATACGCTCCAGGCTACTGATGCGGATGAGGTCTGGCAACTGGCTGCGGAGCTGGCTAAAGGGCGGCAGGACTGGGCGCAGCTGCTGCAGATTGCGGAGTACAGCAGTGCTCGCGACCCCTGGTCACCGGCGGCAAGTCATCATCTGGCTCTGGCACTCGAACAGAGCGGTCAGACAGTTCGCTCAGAGCAGCTTCGCGGGCTCACTGCAGAGCTGGATCAGCTGGAACTGCTGGCTTATCGCATGCTGCGTCCTCAGGCTGCGATTCCTGAAATGGGACAGCCGGTGATGCGCGAAATTCGCGAACGGCTGCAGCGGACTGACAAGGCAGACGAGGCGGAGTTATGGGACGCAGTGCTGAATGGGCAGCAGGTGCAGGTGCACCATGCGGACGCAGCGGCGGAGCGGGCTGTGCCGTCTGTGCAGCTGGCTGCGGAGGCTTTACTGGCGGTCACAGTGCGGCCTCCAGCTGAATCGTCTGGTGCCACGTTTCGTGACGTCACGGCCCGGATGCAACTGCAGTTTACCTACCACAACGGAGCCAGTGCGAAGAAGCTGATCACGGAGACCGTGGGTGGAGGAGCGGCAGTAATCGACGTGGACGGTGACGCGTGGCCGGATCTGTATTTCCCCCAGGGACAACTGCACGAGGCGAACGTCGGGCGTGCGGCTGCACGGCTGAACGATGCGGTATATCGCAATGTCCGTGGAGCGGGGTTCGTCGACTGTACGTCGGCAGTCGGAGTGCAGGAGTTTTCTCACAGTATGGCGGCGGCGGTTGGCGACTTTGACAACGATGGATTTGCCGATGTGATGGTAGCCAACGTCGGGCATTGTCGCCTGTTTCAGAATCAGGGCGACGGCACATTTCAGGACGTGACACCTGATTGTCTGCTGAATGAAACTCGCTGCAGCAGTGGTGCCTGTTTCGCGGATCTGAATGCTGATGGGTTCCCGGAGTTGTTTGTGATCAATTATGTGGAAGACTGGGAACGCATCTGTGTGAACAGTACGGGACACCCGGCAACGTGTGATCCACGGGAACTGAGTCCTGCATTCAATCAGTTGTTTCTGAATCAGGGAAATGGCCGGTTTACGGACGTCAGTGAACAGAGCGGACTGAATGAACTTCCCGGACGGGCGCTGGGAATCATGGCGGCGGATCTGAACTGCGATGCGAGCACGGAACTGTTCATTGCGAACGACGGCATGCCGAATCAGCTGCTCAAAACTTCCCGGTCAGCAGGTGTCGGGGAGATCCCGGTATTCACCGACGTAGCTGCAGTGAGTGGAGTTGCAGTACCGGAAACTGGCAGAACCCACGCCGGGATGGGAGTGACACTGGCTGACTTTGACTGGAACGGGCATGTCGATCTGTTCGTGACAAACTTCTATCGCGAAGAAAACACGTTGTATTCCGGTCAGTCATGCGGACTTTTTCTGGACCGGACGCGGGCTGATGGAGCCGCTGACAGCGGTTTCAATCTGCTGGGGTTCGGGGTGCAGGCAGCCGATTTCAATGCCGACGGCTGGACAGACGTCGTGATTGCCAACGGCGATATCGATGATTATTCCGCATCCGGTCGGCCGTGGAAAATGCCGATGCTGCTGTTACTGAATGATGCGACCGGGCGGCTGCAGCAGGCGGCAGTCGCGGATGATTCTCCTCTGCAGACTACACAGCTGGGTCGGGGGCTAAGTCTGCTGGATGCTGATGGAGACAACCGAACCGATCTTGTCAGCATCAGGCACGATGGGCCGGTACGTTTGCTGCGGAATGAATTTGGGCAACAGCAGCAGACGGTCACAGTACAGATTATTGACAGTGCAGGTTGTCGAGACGGCAGTGGCACGGCTCTGATTGGTGCGACAGCAGAGGGATCGGTTCAGATTCTGCAGCGAACTTCGGGGGATGGATTCGCTGCAGCAAACGAATCTGTGCTGCGGATACCGCAGCCTGTATTACGCACACGTGACTGGCAGGTACGCTGGGCCGACGCGGAGCTGGCCGCTGTGGAGTTGTCAGATGTCGCTGCTCAGGCAACTCGCGTGGCGGTGATCCGCAGAAGTGGGAGTAGCGTGGTGCAGGTTCTGCAGATCCCGCAATAATCCCGGACAGACCATTACCGCGGGTTTTGTTTGTTCGTTTTTCGACTGAACTTCGGCCTGTTTTCGACTTTCAGAGTCTGTTTGCAGACATGTACGAAGCTTCATTTCACCGAAGATTCTCGAACGGGACGATTCCTGGTTCAATAGCGAGATCGAGCCAGACGGGGGCCGGACGATTGCCTGGCCGGTGTGGCCGGAGAATGACCGTTGCCTGCAACTGACGGAAATGCATCGAGCGGATTTCTGTCAAAATCCGGATAGACGCCGGATATTTCTGTGAAAATCCGGCATAGCCAGTCAGCAGCTGTGTTAGCGGGTGCTGATGTACGTCGATTGCGAGCCTGAGAACGGCTGCACTCACGGCACTGTTCAGAAGCCCACAAAGCACTCGCAGTCTCTCAGTGCATCTGCAACGGAAGTCAGAACAGCCTGCCGCTGGACTTATTCATTTTCTTTCCACTCTTTCTGGAGGTTCAGGAAACATGCGAGGACGAAACACATCGCGTGGAGCAAGGGGCTTTACGCTGATCGAACTGCTGGTGGTGATTGCGATCATTGCCATTCTGGTGGCGTTGCTGCTTCCAGCAGTACAGCAGGCTCGTGAGGCAGCTCGTCGTACACAGTGCAAGAACAATCTGAAGCAGATTGGTCTGGCTCTGCACAATTAC
>JALRDR010000135.1 GCA_023262145.1 Planctomycetaceae bacterium
GGTTGCTGGCACTGCTCTATGCGATCGCGTTTATTCCTGTCGTGCAGGTTCCGCGGTACTGCGGACTTGCTGGCGACGGGTATGCATTTGCCGCCTTCGTCCTTTCGCTCGGATATCTCTGGCTGACTGCTCGATTTACTCAGGCGAGAACTGATGGAAATGCCCGGAAGCTTATGGCAGGTTCATTGATCTGTCTGCCAATTCTTCTGGTTTGCCTTGTTTTTGACTATCTCCGTCTGATGGCATAGATGCCTCAGATCAGTTGGATTTGATCCAGTAACGGTTGTGAAACTATGTCGCACTCTTCAAACACACCTGCCCTCAAAATGGGGATCCCAATTCCGAACTCCAAGCTCGGAATGTGGTTGTTCCTCGGCACTGAGATCATGTTCTTCACGGCCTTCATCGGTTCGTACATCGTGTTGCGACTGGGGTCCCCCGGCTGGCCCACGCGTTACGAAGATACGCACATCAACGTGCTCCTGGGTGGTATCAACACATTCGTGCTGATTGTTTCCAGCTATCTGGTTGTTGTTGCTCATGAAGCAATGGCCCAGAAAAACTTTACCCGGGCACGAACTTATCTGACGGGCACTCTGCTGCTGGCATTCGTGTTTCTGGGCATCAAGGCACTGGAATACAAGGGAAAGATCGAACACGATATTCTTCCCGGGCGCATTCCAGAGACCAGCACCCAGGCCATACGCAAGGTTGACAGGCAGTTTGAAGAACTTGTCCGGGCCCGATTTGCCGTTTACACGTACGAACAGATCATTGAGACGGACCGTCCTGACGACATCGTCAACCTCTCACTCGCGGTGCAGCGGTTGTCCGATGGAACTATCAAGCGACCAATGTCACTCACCAGTGACGAGTTCTCGGCCTTTCAGAAGTCCGCGGAAGTGGACTCGAAGTTGTACCGTGAATGGATGAACCTGCATCAGCATGTTGTCGCGAACGTCTCACTGGCTGAACCCGCGTTGCCTGCTGGCTACCTTCAGTCACGGGCAACTCTGGAAGCTGGAGAGAAGCAACCGGAACTGACCATGAATGAAGTCCAGAGTTGGCTGAACGGCCTCCGCGCAGAAGACCATAGCCTCTCCGAACTGGTGAACAGCAACATTTTCGATCCTCACCCGATGGTGTACGGAAACATCTTTGCGTCCTGTTACTTCATCATGACGGGATTTCATGCCATTCACGTGATTGTCGGCATGATTCTGTTCATTGCAGTGCTGAAGCAGGGATCATCCCTGAATGAGAAGTGGACGGACTTTGTTGAGAACAGCGGGCTTTACTGGCACTTTGTGGACCTGGTCTGGATCTTCCTGTTCCCACTGCTGTACATCATCTGAGTCTTAGTTCCCAGAGGGCCTGATTCTGCTACAGCCGGAACACCTTCTCTCCTGTTCTGCGTTCACTGTTCTGCGTTTACTGTTCTGCTCCATGGGCAACACACAATGTCTGACGAATCCCACGACACGCATCACGTCAATTATCTGACCATCTTCTTCATCCTTTGTGGCTGCACTGCGTTGTCAGTGGCATTTGACGTGCTTTCAATGCCGTGGGCCGTCACGATGGTGCTGGTACTGGCCGTTGCCTGTGCCAAGGCGTTGTGTGTGATGATGTTCTTCATGCACCTGAAGTTTGAGGGCAACTGGAAGTATGTTCTGCTCGCCCCTACTACAATCCTGGCAATCGGACTGCCAATCGCCTTGTTCCCGGATATTGGTTCCAGCTATTACATCAATACTGCCCCGCAGGTGCTCGACTGGGCTGAAGAAGTTGCCGCATATGAACAGACTCATGCGGAAGCAGAGCATGGGGAAGACGCTCACGACGAGGCGGCTCACTGACACGACATATCGAGGTCTGGTTCGGCAGTCGTCTGAACTGACGTTTCTGGCGAAGAAGGCAGCAGCCTTCTTCGTTTTTTTTTGGCACCGGCGGAGGAACTGATTCAGCAATGACATGCGACTATTCAGTGGCATGCCATTCCGGTAATTCGTGATCTTCCACAAGCCGCTTCAGAATCTCACATGGCCGAAAGCGATTCTTGTAATTCATGGAGCTGCATTCACGAATGTAGTAGCCCAGATACAGATACTGCCTGCCGCTGGTTCTTCCGTTCTGCAGTTCCTGCAGGATTGACCAGGTGCCAAAGCCCTCTTCACGGAGTTGCGGGCAGAAAAAGAAGTAGATGCTGGACATCACGTGCGGAGTCATATCAACCAGCCCCACGCCGACCAGGGTGGAATCAAGGCGATACTCAAACTGCCTGGCAAAGCTGAAGTTTCCTTCAACGAAGGCTGCCTTGTAGTCTCTTGTGGTGATTGGCTGATAGGCCCAGCCCTTTCGCTCCTGCATGTCGCTGTGGTACGTATTGTACAGGGCAATGTGCTCGTCTGTAACATGCGGGCTGACGATTGACAGCTGGATCGCCCCCAGCTGAGCCACACGTTTCAGGCAGCGTCGCTGGCTTTTGGAGGGCTGAAAACGAGGAATATCAACTCTGAGCGGTTCACAGCGATGGCATGCGCTGCAGACTGGCCGAAACAGCATGCGTCCGAATCTTCTCCAACCGCGTTCAAGAAGTGATTCATAGCGATTTGCTGAGAGCTGCCTGGCAACTCGATAGGACATCCGACTGATCTGCTGCGGCAGGTAGGAGCAGGAGCTTTCCTCTCCCCGGACCTCAAGTTCAGAGGCAACCAGCGGTGTGAAGTCTGATTCAAACATTCTATCATCCGCTGACATTAGATGAGGCTGCTGCGCCCACTGGGCCGTACCACCCGCACGGTGCAGGTCTGCTTCACAGCATCGGATTTTCACCGGTTGCCGATTGTGCGTCCATCCCTGGTACGCCGGAAATGCAATTCCCTTTTCATCGTCTGGCTGTTTCCGTTGGACAAAGGAACGATATGCACGAAATACTCAGGAAATCGGTCCTTGCCCTGATCGACGGTCAGCAGTTGACAGCAGCAGACAGTGCTGCTGCTGTCGGGGCAATCATGGACGGCGAATGTGACGCTCAGGATATCGCTTCCTTCCTGACAGCGCTGGCGGTTCGCGGGGTGACAGCTGAGGAACTGACTGGCGCGGCGCGTGCCATGCGACAGCGTGTCATCAGGATTCCGGTCACCTCGACTGAACTGCTTGACACCTGCGGCACCGGCGGTGATCGGCTCAGCACCTTCAATATCAGCACGGCTGCCGCCATCGTCTGTGCTGCCTGCGGAGTAGCTGTGGCCAAGCATGGTAACCGCAGCGTATCCAGCAGCAGCGGCTCAGCAGATGTGCTCGAAGCGCTGGGTGTGCATATCGGTCTGTCCGCAGATCAGGCAGCAGTTTGCCTGCGAGAGACGGGGATTGCATTCTGTTTTGCTCCACTGCTGCATGGAGCGATGAAGCATGCCGCACCGGTCCGCAGGCAGCTTGGCATCCCGACCATCTTCAATTTGCTGGGACCGCTCACGAATCCAGCTGGAGCGGGGTACCAACTGCTTGGTGCCTCATCACGGAATCGCGCGGCCCTGCTTGCTCAGGCACTTGCACAGCTGCAGACCGTACGCAGTCTTGTTGTCTGCGGAAACGATGAACTAGACGAGGTTGCTCTCTGGGGCGAGACCGCGGTCTTCCGGGTTGAATCAGGCAGCGTCCAACAGCAGACGCTCAACGCAGCCAGCTTTGGACTTGAAGAATGCAGTGCTGCAGAGCTGACGGTCAGCGGTCCGCAGGAAAGCGCTGAAGTCATTCGCGGTGTATTCCGAGGAGATCCCGGTCCCGCGCTGCGAATGGTGATCGCGAATGCTGCCACAGGCCTGATTGCAGCTGGACATGAACAATCACCGGAAGCAGCAGCTCACCTCGCAGCACAGGTAGTTTCCTCAGGTGCAGCTCAGGCAAAACTGGATCAGCTGCAGACCTGGACACAGAGCGTCCGCCAGGAGTGACATTCTGACCATACACCGCAGGAACAACACCCTGTCGGTATTACACCAACGGATTTCCAGAATTATGTCGCTTCCGGATCAGCAGCAACTGCGAACCCTGCTCAGCCAGCTCTATCAGAATCCACAGCACCTGGAGCGTGCATTGGCCGGACTGCACAGCCTCGGACTGCACCAGACCGGGGCCCCACCTGCGTCTGACGAGCACGATATTGACCTGCTGCGGCGACAGCGCTGCGGGTTTCCGGAAGTGATCTATGGCGAGGGGAAATCAGCCGAACAGATCATTCGCATCATGGAACAGCTGCAGGATGCTCAGGAAGACACTCTGGTTACTCGGCTGAATCCAGCAGCAGCAGCTTCCATCATGCAGCGGTATCCGCAATGCGTGCACAGCGAGAGTGGCCGCACCATTCGACTGATGAGCATGCAGGAGGGAAATCGTGACTGTGGTGAGGTTGTTGTGATCACTGCCGGAAGTACTGACAGAGCAATCGCTGACGAAGCCTGTGAAACACTGCGCTGGATGCGAGTACCGGTTACGTTGCTGGCAGATGCCGGCGTAGCGGGCCCGCACAGGCTCCTGCAGCATCTGCCTCGATTGCAGCAGGCAGCGGCAATTGTGTGTATCGCGGGAATGGAAGCTGCGTTGCCCTCTGTCGTCGGTGGATACGTCGCCTGTCCGGTGATTGGCGTCCCGACATCAGTTGGGTATGGTGCATCATTGGGTGGTCTGACGGCAATGCTGTCGATGCTCACCTGCTGCTCCTCAAACGTAGTCTGTGTCAATGTGGACGCTGGCTTCAAGGGTGGATACACGGCAGGACTGATAGCATCCCGAGTCAGTCAGACCGCACCGATTCGGCCGTTCCGTTCGCATCCCCGGTTGCAAGGGGAGGAAGTCTTTTGAGCGATCATCCCTGCTGCACCTTACGACTGCATGCCAGCCGCTTCCGTGCGCTGCTGACTTGCTGTCTGTCTGCACTTTGCATCGCTGCGGGGCCAGCAGCACTTTTTGCAGATACGCAGTCAGACGCAGTTCCGGAAGTGGTTCCTGTGGTGCTCATGGCCCCATCAGGCCCGCTGATCATTCATCTTGAAGTAACTGTCGGGCGTTCATCATGGCGTTACTGGATGGCCGACCGGCTGGTTCGCACGCTCGACCAGGATCGAGATCAGATGATTTCTGCCGCGGAGCATCGGCTCATCCCGCGTCAGCTGAGAGAACTCATGTCCAGCCCATCCCAATCTGCGGACAGCGAGGAATCGAGGAACAGCGTGCCCCGTGCCACCGTGGTCGCACGAATTCAGCGACTGCTGCCTGAAATACCTCAGCTGACTGCCCCCGGCAGCGACGCTGATCAGGCTGTGCGATTGTTCGCGCTTCTTGATCATGACTACAGCGGCACATTGTCAATGCAGGAATTACGCGAGGCATCGTGGCAACTGCGTTTTCGGGATCTTGACGATGACGACACATTTACAGCATCCGAACTGACGACCTATCGCGATCCTCGCAGTTCCTCAGCGGAGCTTGCACCGGAAGCGATCAGCCTGCCGTTCCATCATCTTGTGGATCTGCAGTCGCGTCGGGATGCCGCGACTCGCATAATCCGACAGTATGGCTCCGAGACAGAATTGCCTGTGGCAAGACTGCGCACAACCGCCTCTCAGCCACTTCCGGCTGTCGTGAACATGCCAGAGCTGAGTGAACTGCTTCCCGGCCTGACACCGCATCTGCGGGCGAAGATCAATCTCTCCGATGCGGCAAATCGAAGCACAATCAGCTGCATTATCAGTCCGCACGCGGCGGAGATCTGCAGTGTTGAAGAAACAAATGACAGCGACACTGCGATTCTGAAGACTGACGGTCTGCGAGTGAGACTCAGTGCCCACGGTGGTGGCATGAACAGTCGCGTGAACACACGCGGGCGGCTTGGACAGGAATTCATGATGCAGGACAGCGACCGTAGTCAGGGTCTCAGCGAGGCTGAATTCGCCGCGATGAGCGGGGCGCTCCTTCAGACGGGTCTCAATGTCTCATTTGCAGACGCCGACTCCGATTTGGATCAGCAGGTAACACGCGGTGAGCTGTTCGGGCTGGCCGATCGGGAGTATGCGGTTGTCTCCGGACGCCTTGAATTTACCGTGGAACAAAGCGGCCGCACACTGTTCAGCATGCTTGATACAAACTCCGACCTGCGTCTGACGCGACGCGAGTTTCTTGCGGCCTCTGCAGCGCTCCGGACGGTCGATGAAGACGGAGACAATGTCATCTCCGATACCGAACTGGGCATCGAATATCAGCTCACGGTCAGTCTGGGCCGTACGGAGATGTCTCGACGTACAATGAACTCCGCGATGCAGATGGAATCCACGGGCGATGCTCTGATACCGGAAGTCTCCGAACTGTCGGGGCCGGATTGGTTTCGCGCGATGGATCGAAATAAGGACGGTGATGTCTCAATTCGGGAGTTTCCGGGCAGAACTGATTTGTTCAGGCGTCTGGATCAGAATGCAGACGGTTTACTGGATGCTGAGGAAGCAGCTGCAGCGAAGCCATGATGACCAGTTGCAACGTAAGCACTTGTTTTGACGCATCTCTCGGCGGCAAAGTATCCTGAGAACCTTTTTCACCGCAAGAACGCAGGAATTCGGCCGTAAAGTGTCGTATTTTCTCCACCACCAGCTGCACAAACATGAAGATTATGAGTCTGACAGGGATCGACTCAATCGGATGATATCCTGTGCCGCAGGCAACGCAGTTAAGTTTCCAGACACAACGGAAAGTTGGTGAACGGCAGTGAAAGTCACAATGATCGGTACAGGTTATGTCGGTCTCGTAACCGGCACGTGCTTTGCCGAAAGCGGAAATGAGGTTGTTTGCCTCGATGTTGATGCGTCCAAGGTACAGCGACTGAGGAACGGTGAAATCCCCATTTATGAACCCGGGCTGGAGGAGCTGGTCACTCGCAATGCAGCTGCCGGGCGACTGCAGTTCACAACATCATATGAACAGGCCGTCACTGGCGCCCGCTGTATCTTCATCTGTGTAGGTACACCGCAGGATGAAGATGGGGCTGCAGACCTCGCTTATGTTCGCTCAGCAGCAGAACAGATGGCGCCCTGGTTATCCGAAAATGCTGTTGTGGTCTGCAAGAGCACTGTTCCTGTTGGCACGAATCGTCAGGTGCGGGAGTGGATTTCCGCGCTGACACAGACGGTCTTTCACAGTGCTTCCAATCCGGAATTCCTCAAGGAAGGTGCCGCCATCGAAGACTTCACGCGTCCCGATCGGGTTGTGGTCGGCGTGGATACGGATTATGCAGCAGAAACATTGCGCGAACTGTACGCTCCATTTCTGCGCACAGAAAAGCCCTACCTGGTGGTCGGCATAGAGAGTGCTGAAATGATCAAGTACGTGGCTAACTGTCTGCTTGCGACCAAGATCAGCTTCATCAATGAAATGGCAAACATTTGCGAGAAGGTTGGTGCTGATATTAACGACGTCCGTCGCGGAATTGGACATGATTCTCGCATTGGCTTTGCGTTCCTCTTTCCGGGCGCCGGCTATGGCGGATCCTGTTTTCCCAAGGATGTTCGCGCCATGGCATCTGTCGCAGAACGACACGGGGGTAACGCGAGGATCCTGCGGATGGTTGATGAAACCAACAACCAGCAGAAACAGGTTCTCTTTCAGAAACTCAGAGATTATTTCGGAGACAGCCTGCGGCAGCGTACCATCGCAATCTGGGGTCTGGCCTTCAAACCACGTACTGACGACGTAAGAGAAGCTCCTGCAATCACTCTGATTGAAAACCTTCTGGCTGCAGGGTGCAGTTTGCGTGTGCATGATCCGGTCGCTGGACAGAACATTCGGCGAATCTTCGGCGATCGGCTGCACTACTGCGCACATCACTATGACACCTGTGAAGGAGCTGACGCAGTCTGTATACTCACGGAGTGGAATGAGTTCCGTAACCCCGACTTTGAAGTCCTCAGACATCACCTGAAGTCTCCGGTGATCTTTGACGGCCGCAACCTGTTTGACCCCCACAAGATGGCGGCTCGCCGCTTTCATTACGCCGGGATCGGACTGGCCCCCCTGCATGTCATTTCGCCGGACAATTGAACGAAGGGACAAGCTGCCGACGGAAGGTCGCCCTGACTCGGGGTGACACGGCAGTCACCCGAATGAAAAATGCTGTTACCAGAAGGTATCAACTCATGCTGCTTCTGCGAACTTCCTGGCCCATTCTGATTCCCGGTGTGCTCCTGCTGCTGGTGGGTGGCTGTGGTGAAGAGAAACCTGTGGCAGGGCTCCCCGGAGGACTTGCGGAACAGGCTCGCTATGAGATGACTGCTCCACGGGAACTGACAGCGGAAGATCCGGCGATCTCGGAGCTTCCCCTTGATCTGGGCGAGAATCCTCGCAAAAAGGATCCACCGCCTGATCAGGGCACATTTCAGGTCGCATTCGAGACGTCTGCCGGCGACTTTGTAA
>JALRDR010000146.1 GCA_023262145.1 Planctomycetaceae bacterium
AAATACGGCGAAAGCGGTATGGAGTTCTCCGAGCTGATTCCACACCTGGGCTCGGTCGCTGATGACCTCTGCCTGATCCGCTCAATGTACACCGAGAACAACAATCATCCCTTCGCCCTGAACATGCTGCAGACCGGCAAGACCTTCAACGGCCGTCCTGCCATGGGATCGTGGATCGGCTATGCGCTCGGCACAGAGAACCAGGACCTTCCTGCCTACGTCGTGCTCCGCGATCCCGCAGGTTACAACACGTCCGGAAAGATGGTCTGGGCCAGCGGCTGGCTCCCGGCTGTCTATCAGGGTACGGAATTCAGTTCCACCGGGGCACCGGTCCTGCATCTGAACCCGGCTCGCCCGGTCACTCAGGATTCACAGGATCGCGCACGCCACTTTCTGCAGCAGCTGAACACCAGACATCTGCAGCTGCACCCTGATGAATCCGAACTTGAAGCCCGCATTCGAAACTTTGAGCTGGCAGCCCGAATGCAGCTGACCGCAACAGACGCCCTCGATCTGTCGCGGGAAAACGCAGCCACTCGCAACCTGTATGGACTCGATAATCCAGCCACCGCGGCCTATGGGACACGCTGCCTGATGGCCCGCAGACTGGTGGAGTCAGGCGTCCGTTTTGTGCAGGTCTTTCCTCCCCTGGACCCATCTTTTCAGCCGTGGGATAACCATTCCAGTCTGAAGAATGATCTCCGCAGGATCTGCAGCTATGTGGACCAGCCCAGTGCCGCCCTGATCACAGACCTGAAGCAGCGTGGACTACTGGATGATGTGATCGTCATGTGGACCGGAGAATTCGGCAGACTGCCGATCACCGAGGGTGCAGATGGTCGGGACCATAACCGACATGCATTCAGCACACTGCTTTCCGGCGGAGGATTTCGCCCGGGAATGATCCACGGCGCAACCGATGAATTTGGTTACAAATCCGTGGAAGACCGCGTCAGTGTTCCCGATCTGCATGCCACAGTCCTGCACCAGCTGGGAATCGACCACACCCAGTTGAGCTACCTGCACAATGGCCGACCGGAACGTCTGACGGATCCGGATGTCACTGGCGCCCGAGTGGTGCAGGAGGTGCTTGCATGACCCGCTGTGTGACCTGCAGCAAATCCTCCAGCACCAGCAGGCAGTGCCTTGCCTGTCGGCGGTTCTCCCTGCCCGCGCTCGTGGCTCCAATGTTGTTGCTGTTCATGAGCACACTGCCTCAGAGCCTGGCCGATGAAGATCAGTTCGAAAGCCATGTCCGACCGCTGCTCATCCAGCACTGCCTGAAATGTCACGGCAGCGAAAAACAGGAAGCCGGTCTGCGACTTGACTCCCGTAATGCAGCACTCCGGGGCGGTGACAGTGGACCGGCCATCAGCATCGACCAGCCCGAATCCAGTCTGCTCATCCGAGCTGTTCGCCAGCAGGATGGACTGGAGATGCCACCCGACGGCAAGCTGACCATCACACAGATTGAGCATCTGCTCGGCTGGATCCGCGGCGGTGCTGTCTGGCCCGGAACCGTACCGTCACCGCCGACTCCCAACGCGGCAGAGCAATCTGCGATCACGGCCATCGCCCCGGATGCCGCCCCGCTGGCTGATTCACTCCAGCTGTGGCTTCGCGCCGATGCGCTGCAACTGAATGATGGCGAGCCCGTTTATGTGTGGCCCGACGAAAGTGGTCATGGACGAGATCTGACGGCAACCCGTGGAATTCGCAGCGGAGGCGTGGGGGAACCGGGACAGTACATTCGACAGAGCACACTGGTGGGTCGCTCAGCCGTTCGCTTCACGTCGAGCACCGGAATGGCGACGTCCCCCGATCATCGACCGGACATCACCGGCGATGCCGCGCTGACCATCACACTGGTTCTGAACCTGCGGCAATTCTCAGAACATCCTTCACACTCGTCCGTCTTCGGCGTCGGCAATCCTGCCGGCTCCGGGGATCCGGGCAGACCGCTTGCCGCATTGATTGAAATTGATCAGACGCAGGACTATTCGCTCGACTTCGCCGGAGGCTGGGGACATGACGCGATTCTGGCACCGGGTTCATTCAGGCCACACTTTAACAAGCCGCTGATCCTCACCTTCGTGAAGCAACCAGGACCGATTCGGGAAACCACACGCTTCTATCTGAATGGGCAGCTCGCCGGCCCGCTCGACGATCAGCCGGTGACTGGTCGCGACACTGTTCCCGACATTCAGTATCGCGATGACATCGGCATCTTCCTCGGCAGGGCGCTCACCTGGTGCGGCGCTTTTGAGGGAGATATTGCCGAGGTCCTGCTGTACAACTCCGCCCTCAACGAGGCTGATCGCTTCGCCGTGGAACTTGGACTCGGTGAGAAATACGGACTGTGGATCGATCAGGAATCCACCGTTGCAGCAGCTGCAACTGCCGGTACAATGTCTGGATGACGATCGTTTTTTCTGTAGCCCGGAACAGTTCCGGCACTGGGCCAGCCGTTACCAGACGTTGCGCATGGAATATTTTTACCGGGAAATGCGTAAACAGACCGGTTATTTGATGCAGAGACAGCAGCCGCTTGGACAACAGTGGAACTATGACAGCGCCAATCGCAAGGCATGGTCAGGCACTCCACCATTGCCTCCAACACTTCATTTTGAACGCGATCAGATTGATCTGGATGTAATG
>JALRDR010000169.1 GCA_023262145.1 Planctomycetaceae bacterium
GAGGCTGCCGGAGAGGATTTGTGCAGTTTCGGGCGAGTTGCGGGCCAGTTGATCAAGTCCGAGGGTAGCAGCCATTTCCCGGGACCAGCCGATGATCTTCGGGGAAGTCACTGGTGCTGGTGCGACTCTGGAGTAGCAGGCATTGCGGACCTGTCGGCGGTAGTTCTCGGCAATGCAGTCACCGGGCAGTTCGCGCACGAAGCGGTGATCGAAGTGCAGTCCGGACAGTTCCGTAGCTGGCATCTGCTTCTTCCTTCTTTCGCTGTCGCAGATCAGTGCAGGATTTGCTGCAGTGCCTGCAGAAGGGTATCCGTCTGTTCCTCTGTTCCCACCGTAATCCGCAGGCCAGTAAGTTCCTGCTTGTCGGCAGTTGCATGGGGGAATCTCATGAATCTGATCAGGATTCTCTGGTTGCGAAGCTGCTGATAGATGTCCTGGTGGTCATGGGTGGGATGCGTTATCCAGACAAAATTGGCCTGTCCCGGGCAAACATCAAATCCCAGCCGGGCGAGTTGCTCGACGAGCCGTGAGCGTGTTTTCAGAATCCGATCTCGGTTATTGAGCATCCATTCCTGATCGCGGAGTGCAGCAGTTGATGCGGCGATAGCGATCGCATCACAATTGTAGCTGTCCTTGACACGATTCATGCCTTCAATGAGTTCCGGGTGAGCGAGGCAGAACCCGAAGCGGATTCCGGCAAGGCTGTAGGACTTGCTGAAGGTGCGAGTGATAATCAGGCGTTTCTGAAACCGCTCGTCAAGCAGTAGTTCTCCATGGTGCGGATTGTCTGCGAAGTCGCCGTAGGCTTCATCAAGAACCAGCACACCATTTTCCGGGAGTAACTCCAGCAACTGATTCGGTGTCCAGACTGTTCCGCTGGGTGAATTTGGACAGGGGACGAAGAACACCTTGCATTTCTGGCGCATGGTACCTGCAGCTGCATCAGTCCACTGCCAGTGCTTGTCCAGCAGGAGCCGTGTGACGCTGCAGCCCTGAATTTGTCCCAGTGTTTCGTACAGAATATAGCTGGGATAGGGATAGCCAATGGTGTCCTGCGGGTCACAGAAACTGCGGGTGATGATCGTCAGATTCTCATCACTGCCATTTGCGGGCAGCACCCAATCCGGTGTGACTCCAAAGAGTTCTGCGGCAACGGTTCGAAAGGTTGTGGCATTGGGGTCCGGATAGACATTGAGCGCACCTGCAGCGGTGTCCCGGATTGCCTGCACGACGGCGGGAGACGGGGGGTAGGGATTCTCATTGGTGTTGAGCTTGACCCAACCCTGCTGACGCGGCTGTTCACCGGGTGTGTAGCCGGGCATTGCGTCAACAGCGGGACGAAACACAGATGCCATGATCAGGAGGGTCCTGTATTGTTATGGAGAACGGGAGTCGTCTGGTGAGTTGCAGGTGCAGCTGGCTGCCAGGGTGGCTCTCGATCGTTGATTCCAGTGAGATTGCTCAGGCAGCGAAACGGGAGTAGATTGTCCTTGCTGGCTGGGTTCTGCAGTGTCTCGCTTTTGCTGGCGGGAAACAATGAACGACGCGTGAATTCCATCAGCTGGGGAGAATGAGCGGTTGTGGCACGGGCGTACGGGAACGTACGGATCATCAGATCTGTTTCTGCGAATCTGCCTTGCTTCGCGGCTACGGATCCGCGGAGAATGCTCTGAGGTCTGCTGTGAGTGGTTGTCGCCCTGCACTGCCCGAACTTGAAGATGCCGGCATGGGGTGCTGTGCTGAATATGTGGAAATGAACCGGGAAATATTTGAATGAAGATGCTGATCACGGGGGGCGCTGGGTTTATCGGCGGTCACCTGGCCGAGGCTGCTCTTGCGAAGGGGTGGGATGTCTGCGTAGTCGACGATCTCAGCACGGGGCGACCTGAAAATGTCCCGGCAGCCGCGACTCTGCGGCAGGTGGATATTCGTGACAGCTCAGCGCTGCAGGCCGTCTTCACGGAGTTTCAGCCGGACCTGGTAAGTCATCAGGCAGCGCAGGCCAGCGTTGCGATCAGCGTACGTGAGCCCCAGCTGGATGCTCAGGTCAACGTGATCGGGTCCCTGAATGTCATGCGGGCGGCAGTCGCTGCAGGGGTTGCGCGATTCATTTTCGCGAGTACAGGTGGAGCAATCTATGGAGAAGTGCCGGAGGGGGTACGTGCCTCCATTGAGACACCTCCGGTGCCGCTCAGCCCCTACGCCTGCAGCAAATTTGCTGTGGAGAAGTATCTGGAAGCGTTCCGTGTGGAGCATGGACTGGATTACACCATTCTGCGTTATGCCAACGTGTATGGTCCGCGTCAGGATCCTCATGGGGAAGCTGGAGTGGTGGCAATTTTCTGCCAGAGACTGCTCAAGGGGATGCCTCTTCAGGTGAATGCCCGTCGAGAGGCGGGGGATCCCGGGTGCGTTCGTGATTACGTGTATGTCGGCGATGTGGTCGGTGCAAATCTTGCGGCCTGCGAGGGGCGAATTCCCGATCGTGTTCTGAACATCGGCACGGGAGTTGAGACGAATACGCAGCAGCTGGCGCATTTTCTGAAGGAGCATCTGCACAGCAGCAGCGAAGTTGGATTTGGTCCCAGCCGTGCAGGTGATGTCGAACGTTCTGTGCTGAACGCTGATCGCATGATTGAGTTGCTTGGCCCCACAGTGTCGCTCAGCACGGGGCTGGCACTGACTGCGGACTGGTTTGCTCAGTCCGTGAGCGTCGATTGACCCGCTTACTGGTCCATTGTACGAATGCTGGCAGGACTGGGTTGCTGTTGTCGCCTGGTGCCCGGATTCGCTACATTCCCTGAGAATTATTTGCGAGTCGGGGAGGGTACGCGCCAGTCTGTGTCAGGCAACTGGTGCTCACCACAGCCGAGCAGTTGTTGATTTTCAGCAGAATTTCCACCGAAATAATGGTATGGCCATTCAAGGACGAACGGCTGAAGTACAGATCGTTCAGCATCCAGTTCAGACAGCCATCACGATGATGTGCTGCGTCAAGGAGTGCTGATGCGGTTATTTCAGCGATACATTCTGGGCGAGCTGATTCGCGTATTCAGTCTGCTGGTGGTAGTGCTCACCGTCATGCTGGTATTCGTGGGGCTGTTTCGTGAAGCGAACGATCGCGGGCTTGGGGCGGTGCAGATCCTGCAGATCATGCCCTTTGTTGTGCCCAGCATGCTGCCTTTTACGATCCCGGCGACACTATTGCTGTCGGTGTGCGTTGTGTACGGGCGGATTTCTGGTGACATGGAAGTGACGGCCGCGAAGTCAGCGGGGGTCAGCGCCCTGCAGTTGCTGTTTCCTGCATTTCTGCTGGCAGGAATTCTGAGCGTTGCATCCTTCGGACTGACCAATTATGCCATTCCGTGGGCTGTTACGAATATTGAACGCATCGTGACACAGGCTGTCGAGGATATATTTCTTGATGTTCTCGCACGGCGGCAGCAGTTCAGCGATACCGCAAAGGGATATTCCATCACTGTTGACAGGGTATTGGATCGGACTCTGCACGATGCTTCGTTCTTGTATCGTACATCCGACGATCAGCAGATACAGGTTCGAGCGCGAGAAGCGACCGTAGCTGTTGACCTCGAAGAAAAGGTAATTCGGCTCAATCTGCAGGGGGTTGGGGGAAATCCGACGGGGCCTGGTTCAGGATTGAAGCTGAAGGAGACGGAACTGACGTTTCCGCTTCCGCAGGAAATCGCCAATGTCAAGGCGCGGCATATGGTGCTGGATGAACTGCAGGCTGGTGAGCAGCAGGCGATCAGAGACGTGGCTCGGGTGCGTCACGAGATCGCGCTGGAAACTGCAATGTTGCTCACCACTGGCCAGTTCGATCAGCTGACAGCCGGACGAATGAAAGAACTTCAGAAGAGACTTCGAGACGCCGACAGGCAACAGGCTCGCTGTCGCACTGAGCAGTTTTCCCGGGTTTCGATGGCCGCGAGCTGTCTGTTTTTCGTGTTTGTGGGGGGGCCATTTTCCATCCTGCAGGCCAGACGGCAGTTCATCAGCACCTTTGTGATGTGTTTCCTGCCGATTCTGCTGGTGTATTACCCGGTGATGTTTCTGATGATGAATCTGTCCCGAGGGGGAGCCGTGGATCCTGTCTGGGCGATGTGGATTCCCAACCTGCTGCTCGCAGGGATGGGAACTTATCTGCTGCGAACGGTGACTCAGCACTGAGTTGATTCGTTGCCTGTCAGGAATCTGTTAGCGTCCCGAACATCGCGATCGAGTGCTTTCGGACGTGATGAGAGATTTCCGGAGAAGGAATGAGGATTTGATGAGTTACGACGTATACGGACTTGGGAATGCACTGGTTGATATCCAGGCACAGGTGTCAGATGAACAGCTGGCTGCCACGGGATTTGACAAGGGCATCATGACGCTGGTGGATGATGACCGTCAGGGACAGCTTCTGAGCGGCCTTGGCGATATTCCGCTCAATCGTTGCGCAGGCGGATCTGCGGCCAACACGATTGTTGCTGTGGCTGACTTCGGTGGCAGGGCTGCCTACTGTGGCAAGGTGGCCAACGACGAAGTCGGTCAGTTCTTTCTTGAGGACATGCGTCGTATTGGTGTTGATGTTGCAGTGTCTCCGGCATCTGCCGGTCAGACTGGGACCTCCGCGATTCTGATTACAGACGATGCACAGCGAACGATGCTGACCAACCTTGGAGTATCCTCGGAGCTGAGCGAGAGTGATCTGAATGAAGATCAGCTGAAGGCTGCGAAGTACGTCTATGTCGAGGGTTATCTGCTGCTCAATCCGGTGCAGAAGGCGGCTGCTCTGAAAGCAATGGATCTGGCGAAGCACTACGGTGTAAAGGTGGGCTTTACCGCATCTGATCCATTCCTGTGTGAGACTCTGCGGGATGAGATCATGGCATTGATTGAGGGGCCCGTGGATTTGTTCTTCTGCAACGAGGAAGAGGCTCGGTCGCTCACCGGCAGGCTGGACGCGGTGGATTGTGCAGCCGAACTTCATCGGCACTGTGAGAATGTTGCATTGACGCTGGGGGCGAACGGTTCCTTGTTGATGCACGGAGGGGAAGCAATCCCCATTGAGGGCATGACGACGAGAGCGGTGGATACCACCGGAGCCGGTGACATGTACGCCGGTGCCCTGCTTTACGGCATCACAAACGGGATGAGCTGGCAGCAGGCCGGTCATCTGGCTTCCCGGGCCGCGACGCGTATTGTGAGCCAGCTTGGTGCGCGTCTGAATGAGCGTTTTACGGAAGCTGAGATCAACGAGCTGCGTTCCTGAATCTGTCGGTTAAGGCGACTGATCTGTCTTTCGGCGGGGCTTTGGTGCAGGTGGAGTATGGCGATGGTCATCGAAGGTCTTGTGGCAGCAGTTCATTCTCCGTTTGACAGTCGGACCGGGGAGCTGAATCCTGCCGCCGTACCTGCACAGCTGGAGTTGATGTTGAAGCAGAAGGTCGCAGGTGTGTTTGTCTGCGGCAGCACAGGAGAAAGCCATTCATTGAGCGTGGATGAGCGAAAGCTGCTGGCTGAGGAGTGGATTCGTCTCGCAGCCGGATCGACGTTGCAGGTGATCGTGCATGTGGGGGGGAATTGTCTCCGTGACAGTCAGCAGCTTGCAGCTCATGCGGAACAGGCGGGAGCTGCCGCTATTTCGGCTCAGGCGCCCTCCTACTACAAACCGCAGAACGTCAGGCAGCTCAGCGACTGGTGCCGGTCGATCATCGGGGCCGCGGAAAACACGCCGTTCTACTACTACGACATTCCGTCAATGACCGGGGTCAGTCTGTCGATGCCGGACTTCCTCGAACAGGCGGCGGATACACTGCCGGGTCTGGCTGGGTTGAAGTTCACCAATCCTGATCTGATGAGTTTCCAGTTGTGCCAGCGATCCGCCGGAGGGCGTTTTGATATTGCCTTTGGAGTGGATGAGATGCTGCTGGCGGCACTCGCTCTTGGAGGCAGCGGTGCGGTCGGCAGTACGTACAACTTTGCCGCGCCGATTTACCACGCCGTCACTCGAGCGTGGCTGTCCGGCG